>NZ_DASZKT010000189.1:0-39465 GCF_035552695.1 Actinospica sp. | reverse complement strand
CATGCCGTTGATCCACGCGGTGTACGGAGCGAGGCCGCGTTCGAGCGGCTCGACCTTGCGCATCGCGCAGCACTTCTCGGGCTCGCGGTCGTGCAGTTGGGCGCCGAACGCGGCGTCCTGCTCGGCGACGGTCTGCTTCGGGGTGATCGTGACCAGGTTGACGTCGTAGACCGCGGCGACCGCGTCCCGGGTGCCGATGGTCTCCACGAAGTGATAACCGGTGTCCAGGAACAGCACGTCGATCCCCGGCACCGCGGACTGCGCGAGGTGCAACAGATGCGTGTCGGCCATCGATGAGGCGAGTACGAGGCCGGGGCCGAAGACCTCGCCGGCCCAGCGCAGGATCTCCGCGGCATCGGCGTCGGCGAGCTCGCTCCCGGCCATCTCGGCCAGTTCGCGCAGGCCGCCCGGTGGAGCATGGGGCGGGAGCATGGCGTCCCTCCTTCGTTCTCTCACTTTCTCAGAACTCATTGGAATTTGTAATACCGTTCTCCGGCAAATTCTGTCAATGGTAAGAATGGCTGGAACTCGTCATGTCGGAAACCGGACAACGCGGCGCCGGGCGGGGTGCGGTGGCGAATGTCGTCATGTCGGGAACTCGACATGGCCCATCCACCTGCGAGGATATGGAAAATCTTGGGAGCCGAAACATTGGCGAAATCGGCCATGCTTGACAGCGGTCCGCGTCCTACGTACGTTCGCGTCCGCCGGGCCATTTAATTCACCCACACCATCGAGGCCTGGCTTCAGGGGATATCCATCCCCCCGCTGCGCGCAATTTTTCAGACATGTTTCCGAAAGGTTCACCCGTCATGATGCGCATTCTTGTCCTCGGCGGCGACGGATTCTGCGGCTGGCCGACCGCGCTGCACCTGTCGGACCTCGGCCACGACGTGACCATCGTCGACAACCTCAGCCGGCGGGCCATCGACCTGGAACTCGAGGTCGAGTCCCTCACCCCGATCCGGCCCGTCTCGGAGCGGATCCGCGTCTGGCGCGAGGTCTCCGGCCGTGAGATCGGCTTCGTGCGCCTCGACCTGGCGGGCGAGTACGACCGCCTGGTGGCGCTGCTCAACGAGCACCGCCCGGACGCGATCGTCCACTTCGCCGAGCAGCGCGCCGCGCCGTACTCGATGCGCTCGGAGACCGCCAAGCGCTACACCGTGGACAACAACGTGCGCGCCACCCACAACCTGCTCGCCGCTCTGGCCGCCAGCGGCCTCGACGCGGCGCTGGTGCACCTCGGCACGATGGGCGTCTACGGGTACGGATGGTCGGGCTCCGCCCCGATCCCCGAGGGCTACCTGACCGTCAAGCTGGACACCCCGGACGGCGAGCTGGAGCGGGAGATCCTGCACCCGGCCAACCCGGGCTCGGTCTACCACCTGACCAAGACGCTCGACCAGCTGATGTTCGCGTTCTACGCCTCGAACGACCGGCTGCGCATCACCGACCTGCACCAGGGCATCGTCTGGGGGACGCAGACCCCGCAGACCGAGCGGGACGAGCGGCTGATCAACCGCTTCGACTACGACGGCGACTACGGCACCGTGCTCAACAGGTTCCTGATGCAGGCCGCGGTGGGCCACCCGCTGACCGTGCACGGCACCGGCGGCCAGACCCGCGCGTTCATCCACATCCGGGACACCGTGCGGTGCATCCAGATCGCGCTGGAGAACCCGCCGGAGCCGGGCTCCAAGCCGACCGTCTTCAACCAGATCACCGAGACGCACCGGGTGGCCGACCTGGCGAAGCTGGTCAGCGACCTGACCGGGATCGAGATCGCCTACCTGCCGAACCCGCGCAAGGAGGCGGTGGAGAACGACCTCGTCGTGCGCAACGACCGCTTCCTCGCCCTGGGCCTGAACCCGACCACGCTCTCGGACGGCCTGCTCTCCGAGATCACCGGGATCGCCGAGCGGTACCGGGACCGGGTGGACCCCGGCAAGATCATCGCCCGCTCGGTGTGGCGCGCCGGCATGGAGACCTCGCCCGACCTGATCGCCGCGCTGCCCGAGGCGAAGGCCGCGGCCGCGCTCGCCGCCTCCTGAGACGAAAGGCACCAGCCCCATGGCGAAACGGATCCGCGCCCGCGGCATGAACGCGGCGTTGGCCAGCGGCGAGGCGGGCGTCGGGGAGATGACCCCGGCCCGCTCCCCGCTGCGGCCGAAGCAGTTCGGCGTGGCCCTGGCCGCCGCGGTGGTCGGCAGCGGCCTCGGGATGTTCACCTACCACGCGGTCTCCGCCACCACCACCGCCTATTCCGGGCTGGTGAGCCCGACTCAGACCTACTACCTCAACTTCGCCGCGGACGGCACGGTGCTCGCCCTCGACATCAAGCCCGGCCAGCACGTGACGAAGGGCCAGGTGCTCGCGACGCAGGACGGCAGCGTCGCCCAGGCGCAGCTCTCCGCCGCCCAGGCCGCGGCCACCGCAGACGCGGCGGTGGTCGCGGCCGAGCAGAACCCGCAGGCCACGGCGTCCACTGCGGCGGCGGACGCGCTGAGCGTGAGCCAGGCTCAGTCCGCCGTGTCCGCCGCGCAGAACGCGCTGTCGGTGCAGCAGTCCGCCGCGCAGCACACCGTCTCCACCCAGTCCTCCGTCGTGACCAGCGCCCAGAACGCCTTCCAGGCCGACAGCAGCCGTTACGCGACGGACTGCTCGTCCACGGCTACATCGAGCACGACGACACCGCCGCCCACGACGGCCGACCCCACGGAGGGCTCGCCGAGCGCGAGTTCCACCGAGTCGGCTGCCAAGTCGGGTGCGGCCACGTCCGCGACGTCCCCGGCTTCCGGCGCACAGCAGGAGCAGTACTGCGCCAACCTCCAGTCCACCATCAACCGTGACTCGACCACGCTCTCCTCGGCGCAGGCCGAGCTCGCGAACGTGCAGTCCTCGGTCCAGCTCGAGGGGCAGCGCGACTCCTCGAACCTGACGTCCAGCCAGAACGTGCTGACCGCGGCCGCGGCCAGGCAGGAAGCGGCCACGGCGCCGGTCACCGCCGCGACGATCGACCAGGCGAAGGCGCAGCTGGCGACCGCTCAGGCGCAGGTGGCGACCGACCAGCAGGCCCTGCAGAACACGAAGATCCTCGCCCCGTCCGACGGCGTCATCGCGGAGACCGCCGGGGCGGTCGGCGAGGTCGTCGGCCCCAGCGGCGTGCACGGCTACCAGGGGCCGGGCGAGCAGTCCGGCACCCAGTCGAACGGCGGCTCCGGCTTCGAGCTGTTCGTGCCGCAGACCGGCGGCGGCAACGGCAGCAGCACGGGCCAGAACGCGTACATGCCGCTGATGACCTTGTACACCGCGCCGCTGACGGTCGTCGCGCAGGTCCCCGAGACCGACATGTCGTCGGTGCATGACGGGGCCACGGCGAGCATCAGCGTCACCGCGCTGAATCTCAGCGTCTCCGGCAAGGTCCAGAACACCGAGCTCGCCGCCGTGCAGAGCAGCAGCACCACGTACTACGACGTCACCATCAGCCTGGACTCGAACGACTCGCGGCTGATGGCCGGGATGAGCGCTCAGGTCACGATCGGCTGACGATGTATGACAGCAGAAACCTGATATTGCTGCTGGCCACGGCGGCGGCGCTCGTCGTCGTGATCTGGCAGCCGTTGAACCGCCGCTTCGACGACTCCGACAAGGGCACCGACCGACTGGTGAAGCTGCCGCCGTTCCGCAAGCCTTCGAACGGCCGGCTCGTGGCCTTCTTCTCCGTCGGGTTCGGCGTGAGCACCGTGCTCATCGGCATGCACCACCCGCAGCCGCTGCAGGTGTACCAGGGCTTCGTGGCCAGCCTGGTACGCGCCGTCGACCGCCAGCCGGCCACGGCCACGGTGTACGCCCAGCACCTGACGCCGCTGGTCCCGGCGGCCGTGGTCGGCTACCTGGTCACCATGTCGCTGGTGCTGCCCGCCACGCTTGGCAGACGGCTGATGATCCTGGCGCACGCGCCGCTGTTCATCGCCGTCTCCGCGCTGTCCGACACCTTCGTCGGGCTGGCCGAGACCGCCTTCCACATCCCGCCGGCGGTCGTACCGGTCCTGACCATCTATCTCGAGTACCTGCTCGGGTTCATGATGGTCTTCCGGCTGACCTTCACCAGCTACGCCCTGCCGCGCGTCACCCGACAGCCGATCGGCCGGCGCGGGGACTGGCGGGACAGCATCGAGATGCTGCTGATACTGGCCGCCTCGACCGGGATCGTCTTCCCCTTCGCGCTCTGGCTCATCGGACGCGTCGGCGACCATCCCGTCATCGAGTTCATCATCCTGGTCAGCCTGCGCACGGCCATATCAGACTTCGTCTACGTGCTGCTCGGCCTGTGCAAGTGGGCCGGCGGGCGAAGGCCTCGGCCCGGCAACGAGCACCCGGCCGTCAATATCATCATCCCTGCCTACAACGAGGAATACGGCATCGAACGCCTGCTGCGCTCGATCGACCGCGCCGCCGGCCGCTACGGCGGACCGGTGCACGTCCTGCTCTGCGACGACGGCTCCACCGACGCCACGAGCGAACTCGCGAACGCCACGATGCGCTCCTACGCATACGCCACCGGCGAGGTCATCCTCGGCACGCACGGCGGCAAGGCGAAGGCGCTCAACCAGGCGCTCCAGCGGTGTACGGCGGAGTTCGTCTTCCGCCTCGACGCCGACTGCGCCGTGGACCAGGACTGCTTCCGCTACGCGATCCCGTACTTCCTGTCCGACCCGCGCATCGGCCTGGTCGGCGCGCTGACGGTGCCGAAGGAGCCGTACTACACCTGGATCGACCGGATGCGCTGCATGGAGCAGGTCTTCAACTTCGGCTTCTCCCAGGTGATGTTGACCGAGGTGGACGCGGTCCCGTGCGTCCTCGGCAGCTTCATGGGCTTCCGCCGGCAGGCCGCGCTCGATCTCGGCGGCTTCGTCAGCGGCATGTTCGGCGAGGACGCCGAGTTCACCTGCGCGCTCGGCCGGCGCGGCTGGCGCGCCGCGCTCGACCCGCGCATCGTCTCCTATGAGGACGTCCCGCCGAACACGCGTGACCTGCGCGTGCAGCGATTCCGCTGGAGCATGGCCGGAATGATGAACTTCGGGAGATTCACACCGTGGGGCAACGGGGCGCCGGGTCCCCGCTTCTGGTATCAGCTCCCGAAGAGCGCGGGCATGCGGTTCTTCTCGCCCGCGCACTTCTTCATGATGGTCCTCGCCCTGCAGTACGCGGCGATCGCGCCGGGCGTCACGCACAACATCCTCCGCCTCGTCTGGCTGGTGTTCGTGTCCTTCCTGCCAGGGATGGTGCCCAGAGTGCTCATGCTGCTGTATTACCGCAGGCTGCGGGTGCTGCTCTGGGCGCCGATGTGGATCGCGTTCTCCATGCTCAAGCGGGTCTACCTGCTGGAGGCGGCACTGGGCTGCGGAGTGCGGCCGGTGCGTCCGCCGCTCGCGCTCCGCGGCCTGGCCCCCGGCTGGGCGAGACAGCGGAAGGTGACAGCGGACCCCCGATAGAGACGCGGATGTCAGCTCCCGCTGGTGCAGCCGCGGCCGACCCCTTGACAGCACGAAACGGATACTGGTTTCTTATTTCCGTACGATGCTAACCGAACGTTCGGTCGGTCAAAGGGGCTCGACGATGAGCGAAGCGATCGCGTCTGCCGAGGATTTGGCCGCGCTGCAACTCGAGCGGCTCCGGTGGACGCTCCGACACGCGTACGAGAACGTCGAGCGGTACCGACGCAAGTTCGACGCGGCCGGGGTGCGTCCGGAGGACTGCTGCACGCTCGCGGACCTGGCACGTTACCCCTTCACCACCAAGGCCGATCTGCGCGAGACCTACCCGTACGGGATGTTCGCCGTGCCGATGGAGCGGGTGCGCAGGATCCACGCGTCCAGCGGCACGACCGGCCGTCCGACGGTGGTCGGCTACACGGAGGACGACCTGTCGATGTGGGCCGACGTGGTCGCGCGCAGCATCCTGGCGGCGGGCGGTCGGCCGGGGGACAAGGTGCACGTCTCCTACGGCTACGGCCTGTTCACCGGCGGCCTCGGCGCGCACTACGGGGCCGAGCGGGCCGGCTGCACGGTCATCCCCGCCTCGGGCGGCATGACCGCGCGTCAGGTGCAGCTGATCGTGGACTTCAAGCCCGAGATCATCATGGTGACGCCGTCGTACATGCTCACGCTTCTCGACGAGTTCGAGAAGCAGGGCATTGATCCGCAGAGCACGTCGTTGCGCGTCGGTATCTTCGGCGCCGAGCCGTGGACGCAGGAGATGCGCCGCGAGATCGAGGAGCGCGCCGGGATCGACGCCGTGGACATCTACGGCCTGTCCGAGGTGATCGGGCCCGGCGTGGCGCAGGAGTGCGTGGAGACCAAGGACGGCCTGCACATCTGGGAGGACCACTTCTATCCGGAGGTCGTCGATCCGGCGACGGACGAGGTGCTGGCGCCGGGGGAGCGCGGCGAACTCGTCTTCACCTCGCTGACCAAGGAGGCGCTGCCGATCATCCGCTACCGGACCAGGGACCTGACACGCCTGCTGCCGGGCACGGCGCGGGCCCCGTTCCGCCGGATGGAGAAGGTGACCGGCCGCTGCGATGACATGATCATCCTGCGTGGCGTGAACCTGTTCCCGAGCCAGATCGAGGAGATCGTGCTGCGCACCCCCGGCGTCGCGCCGCACTTCCAGCTGGAGCTGACCCGCGAGGGCCGGATGGACCGCCTGACCGTGCGCGCCGAAGCCAGGCCCGCCGCCTCGGGAGACGCCGAGGCGCGCACGGCGGCGGCGCGTTCGATCGCGCAGGCGGTCAAGGACGGAATCGGCGTGACCGTCGAGGTGGCGATCGTCGACCCGGACTCGCTGGAGCGTTCGGCCGGGAAGCTGCAGCGGCTCAAGGACCTGCGGGAGGCGCAGGCGTGAGAGTCGGGCCCAGCAGCCGATCGAGGCCGTAGCCGAAGCGTTCGTCGTACGAATCGGTGACCATGTAGTGCTCGCCGACTCGGGCGAGCGCCGGATAGGCGCCGGTGCCGACGAGTTCGGCGAACGAGCCGCGCGGGTTGTCCGACGGGGTTTGCTGTTCCTGCGTCAGACCGAGGGTGAAGTAGACGATCGACCAACACAGGCGCGCCGCGTCGGGGGGCGGGGAAGCCGCCGTCGAGCAGTGCGCCGACGAGGGTGTCGGCGAAGCGCAGGGTCTTGCCCGTCCCGGTGAAGGTGCCGGCGACGAGCCGCCCCCCGTCGCGGTGCGCGAGTAGCGCGGCCTGCACGACCCACAGCGGGCCGAACAGGTTCGCCTCCAACTGCTCGCGCGCCTGCTGCTCGCTGATCTCCTCGACCATGCCGAACAGGCCGTACCCGGCGTTGTTGACCACGCCGTCGATCCGCCCGAAGCGCGCGACGGCCTGCCGCACCGCGGCGTCGGCGGCCGCGCGGTCGGTGACGTCGAGCTCGATCGGCAGCACGGAGTCGCCGTGCGCCTTCACGAGGTCGTCGAACGTGCCCGACGACCGGCTCGTCACGGCCACCTTGGTGGTGAACAGTCTGTCTCTGGCCGCCGTCCCTCGTTCAGTTGATGGTCAGCGTGAAATCCGCACTCAGGGCGGTTCCGTCCGCCGCGACGGCGCTGACATGGAAGTCCCATCGTCCGGCGGCGAACGTCGCGCTCCCGAAGTACTGACCCTGGTCGAGCGCGCTCGCTCCGAGAGGACGCATCTCCATCGGCCGGGTCGTGGTTCCCGTCGCGCCCTCGCCGTGGAACGTGACGAGCGGGCTTCCGCTGAGCGCGATCGGCGCGTTGCGATCGTTCTTGAAGGCCACGTGCAGGGCGTCCGAGCCGGCGTGGCCGGGCGTGAGATACGCGGCGAGCTGTCGGCCGCCGGACAGCTGGATCCCGTAGGCCATGGACATTCGGCCCATGGTCATCTCCTCGAGCTGGTCCGGACTCGGCACGCAGGTGAGGTTGAGCGGGATGGCCACGTCGCGGCCCGACACCTTCACAACGGCCATCACGGTCCAGCTTCCGATCGCAGAGAGCTGATCGTCGCCGACCGCCGAGTATGAGCCGTCGGGTGACGCCGTCAACGTGATCGCGGCCGAACCTGAGGCATGGCTGACCGGGGAGAGCACGAGCTTGGCCCCCGTGAGCGCGCCACTCGACACGGCTCGCCCCGAGGCGGAGTCGTAGAGGCGAAGTGTGAACCGGTTGGGGCCGACATAGTCGGGGCTCACCTCGAGTCCGGCGCGCAGCCCGCCCGCCGTGCCGGCGACCAGCACGTGCGGAGGCGGCGCCGGGGTCGGGGTGGCCTGGGCGAGCGCGGGCGGCAGCGAGGAACTGAGCGTCGCCGCCGCGACCAGGGCCAGCGAAGCCACCCCGAGTTCGATGCTTCCGACGCGTCGCAGCTTCCGCAGGCTACTGAGACTCCTGGTCACGGCCGGGACGGTGCGGAATCGGTTGTAGGCGCCCAATCCGGCGAGCACCGCCAGAAGCCCGACCTTCAGCACCACCAACCGCCCGAACAGCGTGTCCATCAGCGCGTGCCAGGCGGCGACCTCGGCCAGCGCGCGCAGCACCCCGCTGAGGCAGAGCACTGCGAGCGAGTAGCCAGCCACGCGGGAGAACCGGCGCACGGCAGCGGCCTTCTCCGGCGCTACCTCGGTGCCGAGCGTCAGCAACAGTGCCGCGAGCCCACCGATCCAGGTGGCGAACGACGCGACGTGCAGCCACTGCAGCATGAGCTCCGCCCCGGCGTTCGACCCCGAGGCGGCATGCGTCGTGAGCACGTGGCCGGCCGCCGTCACCGCGGCGAGTACGAGTGCTGCGACGATGGCCGCGCGGCGCTTCCGGCCGCCGTCCGGGAGCAGCAGCGCGGCTGCCGTGCAGGCCGCCGCGCCGAGCCCCGGAAACAGCTGGACGAGCAAGCCGAGGCCGAGCGAGGTCGACGCCAGCTCGCCCGGCCCGATGTGGTCCGCGGCGGCCTGCGCCCAGCCGATGACGACGAGGCCGGCCGTCAGCGCTCCCGCGCCGGACAGCGCGAGGATCAGCGGCCTGCGCGTGCCGCGCGGGAGACCGAACGCCGCGATCCAGCAGCCGCCGACCAGCAGCCCGAGCCCCGCGTCGAAGATCCAGATCCCGGTGACGACGGGTGCGCTCGCGGTGTTCGGCACCGAGATCAGCTCCGGCGCGGGGCCGGACATCGCCGCGTACGCGAGCGGCCCGACCCCGAAGGTGAAGCCGCCGTTGGTGACGTGTCCGTCGTCGCTCGAGACGGACTTCCACCGAACCGTGTAGACGCCGCCGAGCAGCGGCGGCAGCGCGACGGTGAGGGTGAGCGTGTCGCCCGACGCCGGCTGCGCGGGACCCTTACTCACCACCCGACCCGAGCCGTCCACGACCTGCAGGTTCGAGAGCTTGGGCACGACGTTCTCGGAGAACGTGACGCTGACCGCCTTCGGCATCTGCGTCAGGCTGCTGCCGGCCGCGGGGCTCGACGATACGAGCAGCGCGTGGGCCTGGGCCGTGGGCGCGGCGGCGAACCACAGCGCGCTCACGGCCAGCAGCAGCGTGCCCAGAATCGCGACCAGCCTGCTGGTCGCCGACGTCCGACCGTTCATCCCGCCGCTCCGCGCTAGTCCGTGGGGGCGTACGGGCGCATCATCTCGTTGTCCTCGTGGTCGAGGATGTGGCAGTGCCACACGTAGCCGGGACCGCGCGTCGGGTCGAAGGCGTACTTGTTCTCCCCGGCGGAGACCGCGCTCACCGCGAGGTCCGTCGGCGCCCAGCGCACCAGGACCCGGGTGACCGCTCCCGGCAGGATCTTGATGGTGTCCTTCCACCCGGCCTCGTTCGGGTCCGGCGGCACGGCCGGGCCGTTGAGGTGCGGGCCGAACGCCGGATTGCCGCCCAGCGCGCCGTCCGCGTTCGCGGTCAGGTAGTTCCCGGGCGGACCGTATCCCGGAATGATCTCGCCCGCCGGGTAGGTGACCTCGCCGAACGTGCCGTCGCACTCCTGCCCGGCGAACGTGCCGCCGGGGAACGCGGCCGCCCACGCGTTGACGTAGTTGTCGGCGTCCACGCTCTGCCGGTTGAGCAGCTGGAACTGGATCAGGTGGATGTGGATCGGATGCGAATCGGGCGTGGTGTCCAGGAACTCCCACAGCTCGGTCGATCCCACGCGGGGCAGCTCCGTCACCCAGTTGCCCGCGACCGTGGTGACCTGCCGCGATCCGGGGATCGGGGTGTCGGTGCCGTCGCGCAGGCCGTTCCACTTGCTGTTGTTGAGCACGTCGATCATCGGTCCGTTGTTCGTGTTGTTCACGGCGCAGTCCACGGTGTCCTGCTCGAAGATCACCAGCTGCCTGCGCGCGTTCACCTGGACGCCCGCGACGATCGTGCCGCTGCTCGGGTCGGCCAGCCGCACCAGTTTCGCGGGCTGGCCGGACCCGCCGCGCAGCGCGCCGTCGGTGGCCGGGTTGTAGGTGGTGTCCGTACTCGTGAGCGGCAGTGTGACGTCGAAGCGCATGACCTGGCCGTCCACGGCGGGGTCCGGCGGGCCGCCGCTCGGATACGGGTAGATGCCGTCGTTCGTGAGCATCACGGACCTGCCGCTCAGGTCGGCGAAGTCGATGATGACGTCGGCCCGCTCCCCGGGGGCGAGGAAGAGCTTGAGCGGCGCGGACTGGCTCGGGTCGTTGAGCTTCGCGGGGGTGTCGAGCAGCCCGCCGTCCGTGCCTATCTGCCAGAAGGGCGCGGCGGACGGCGGCGTGGCGGACCCGGCGTTCGCCGCGTCGGTCAGGTTCATCGAGAGGAAGCGCGCGTTGCAGCCGTCGACGAAGCGGAAGCGATAGCGGCGCGGCTCGACCTTCAGCACCGGCCAGGTCCGGCCGTTGACGCACATGGCGTCGCCGAAGAACTCCGGGATCCAGAACGGATGCGTGGGCGGGTTCGGCGGCGGGCCGTTGAGGTCTGCGGCCGTGTCGCTGCCGTCGGGGAAGCGCAGTTGGCCGGAGGTGTCGAAGAGCCGGTCCTGGATCATGAGTTCGACCTCGTACACGCCGGCCGGCAGGCGCAGCGGGTTGGTCGGCAGGCCGGTGTCGTACGCGTCGCGCACCAGGTAGAAGGCGGCGAGGCCGCTGAAGACGTTCAGCCGGGTGATCCCGAGCGCGTGGTCGTGGAACCACAGCGTGGTGGCGGGTTGGGTATTCGGGTACTGGTATACCACGGCATTGCTCGCGGAGGTGGCCGCGGTGGCGTATCCCGGGCCACGTCGTCCGTCCGGGGTGAACCAGGAGTCCGGCGACCCGTCGTACCACGAGGCGACCTCGGCGCCGTGCAGGTGCGCGACCGCGGGGACCGGCCCGGTGTACGGCGTGCGCGCGCCCATCTGGCCGAGCGGGTCGGCCCAGTGGATGGTCTGGTCGACCGTCAGCAGCGGCTGCACCTTCGAGCCGTTCGCCGACCATGGCAGCTTATTCACATACGTGATCGATGTCGGACGGCCGCGCACGGCCTCCACGCTGAATCCGGGCCAGTGCGCCGGTCGCGAACCGACCTGGTAACCCCACAGCCACGTGCCCGGGACGCCGCTCGGGTACATCGAGGACGGCAGCACCTGCTGGGCGAACTCGACGAACGCCGTGCTGAACGACGTGGAGCCGACGCGCAGCCCGGCGAACGTCGTCAACGCGGTCCGGTACTTGGGGATGGAGCTGCTCGGCAGCGCGGTCTGCGTGCTGGACGCGGATGCGGACGCCGGAGAGGCGAGCCCGGCGATCCCGTCGCCCGCGGCCAGCGTGACCGCGCCCAGGGTGCCCGCTATCAGCAATCGGCGACGGGTGAACGGACCCGTCGCGCCGTCGTTCTCGCTACTCGCCATTCTCGGTCCTCCGTGGGTGATGGCAGGGCGAATCAGCACTCGTAGAGTGGTGTGAGGGTGCTGATGTGTGACGGCGCCGGCGCGCTGTATTACTATCGGCGATAGTAGATAGCTTGGAAGGGCTCGTCAATGCCCGGAGCGGCGTGAATGGAGGGCCATGCGTCCCAGGCGTGCTCGTGTTCTTACTACGCTCCGTAGTAACAAGGGCGCCGCGACCGCGACCGAGATCCTATTCGGCCGCCGGATCCTCGATGCCTTGTGTCGGCGGGCAGATCTCCAGGGCCGCTCGAAGGGCCTGAGCCTCGTCGTCGGAGAGCTGGCCGAGGAAGTGCACGAAGGCCGCCGCCTGGTTCTCGCTCGTCGACAGCGAGTCGCGCATGAGGCGGGCGGTGTACTCCTCGCGGGAGGCCACCGTCTCGTAGAGGTACGCCCGGCCCTGGGCCTCGCGCCGGAGCCAGCCCTTCGAGTGGAGCTTGTCCATCACCGTCATCACGGTGGTGTACGCGAGGGTGCGCTCGGCCTTCAGCTCGTCGTGCAGCTCCCGGACCGTGAACGGCCGACCCATGCGCCACGCCCGGTCCATGACCGCGGACTCGAGCTCACCAAAGCGTTTCACCGACCCATCGTAGGCAGCCGGGCCGCTCGGGCGCGAGGGCAGTCCGGGGGCGCAGTTCCGGAACCGGCGCACTCCCCGGAGGAATGCCTTGTAGCTATGCAGTGTCTTAACTTACCCTTTGCGCGATACCCACATTTCCGTAGTGAGAGCCCATGAAGGCCCGTCCGCACCCGGCGCGCTCATGATCACCGCCATAGCATTGCTCTGCTATGCGTTGACCGTGGTTCTCGTCATGCCCCGGCTGCTGCCCCGGCTCTGGCCGGCGGACCGCGCCCCCCGCAGCAAGATCGCGCTGCTGTTGATCCTCAGCTGGTCGCTGCCGCTCGCCGCCGTCGCCGCGGGCCTGGCGCTCAGCGTCAGGGTGCTGGCCGCGCTCATTCAGAGTGGCGCGGACACCGACAACTGCGCGGACCGGCTTCCGGTCGATCACTCGAGCCCGATCGGCCCGATCGTGGGCGCCTGCGGTATCGCCGTGGCTTCCGCCGTCGCGTTGCGGCTCGGCTACTTCATATTCACCACCTATCTCGCCGCGCGGCTGAGTTCCCGGCACCACGCCGCCGCCCTCGGATTGTGCGGCCGCACGGACCGCGCGCTCGAGGCCACCGTCATCGAACACGAGCGGGCCGCCTCGTACTGTCTCCCCGGTCGGCGCGGCCGGGTCGTCGTCACCAGCCAGATGATCAGGCTGCTGAGCTCGGCGCAGCTCGGCGCCGTGCTCGCCCACGAACGCGCGCACCAGCGCGGCCGCCACCACCTGCTGCTCGGCCTCGTCGGGGCCCTGCGTCGCGCCTTCCCGTGGATCAGGATGCTTCGATGCACGGAGAAGGAGGTGCGGCGGCTGGTCGAGCTGCTCGCCGACGACGCCGCGGCCCGCGACCACGGCCGCCTCGCGGTGGCGAGCGCTCTGACGGTGATCGGTACCGGCCACGTGCCGGGCGGCGCACTCGGGGTACGCGGCCTCCAGGAGTCGGAGGCGCTCGGCAGGATCACGCGCATGGCGAACCCGGTCACCCGGATGGACTGGCGCCGCGCCGCCCTGGCCGCCGCGACGGTGACCGCCACCATCGTGCTGCCGTTCGCCCTCGCGACCTGCTCCATCGCCGTGCTGCTGCACCAATGCCCGCCGCCGCTCGACTAAAGCCGCCGCATGCCGGTGGAACCGTCCATCCGTCCGGTCGCCGGGCTGACTGAGCTTGTCGAGGCGTGCCCGTCGAACCTCGTCCCGGTGGCGATGGACCTGCGAGACGCGCAGCGGTGCGAGGACGCGGTGAAGACGGCCGTCGAGCGGGCTCGGCGGGATCGCGGGCCGGGATCGTTCGAGGTGCTGGCGGAGGCCCTGCGCGCCGGTCAGGACGAGTTCGACCGTGCGCGGGCCCTGACATCAGGCTTCCGCGATGCGCCCGGGTCATCGTCCTCGGTCTGATGGCCGCGGCGGGCGGCGCGGTCGAAGATGCACAGGACCTCGCACGGGCCGCCCTCCGCGCCGATGGAGTGCGGCAGCATCGTGGGGAACTCGGCGCACTGGTTGGTCTCCACGCGCAAGCGCCGATTGCCCAGCAGCAGGACCGCGGTGCCGACGAGCACGACGAGCCATTCGCGGCCCGGGTGCGCGCGCATCCGGGACGGATCCAGCGGTGGGTCGACCATGCGCCAGCGCACCACGCTCATGCCGGGTTCAGCCTTGATCGGCCAGCGCATCTGCCCGTGCGCGGCATCGATCGCCGGACTGGAGACCACGTCGTCCGCCGCGGTCTCGACCAACTGGTCCAGCGTGGTGTCCAGCGCGCGGGCCAGCGTGACGAGCTGGTCAAGGGCGAGGCGGCGCTGACCGTTCTCGATCCGGCTGAGCGTGGACTGGCTCAGCCGCGAACGCAGCGCCAGTTCCCCGAGCGACCAGCCCTGCGCCACCCGTAGAGCGCGGATCCGCTTGCGCACGAGGTTGTCCAGCTCGCCTTCTTCTTGCGTCATGCGCAAGATTCTATGTCTTGGGCGCAACTCGCGCTTACCGTGAATCCATGACTACCGAAACTTTCGACGCAGTCGTGATCGGCGGCGGTGCCGCGGGCCTGAACGGCGCGCTGATGCTGGCCCGATCCCGCCGGTCGGTCCTCGTGATCGACAGCGGCACTCCGCGCAACGCGCCGGCCGAAGGGGTGCACGGTTTGCTCGGCCATGACGGCACCCCACCCGCCGAACTGCTGAAGGCTGGTCGCGAGGAGGTGCGCGGCTACGGCGGACGGATCGTGACCTGCGAGGTCACCTCCGCCGCTCCCGCCACGCCGTCGGCCGCCGGAGATCCGCGCTTCACCGTGCGGCTCGCCGACGGGCGGGAATTCCTGGCGCGACGGTTGCTCGTCGCCACCGGGCTACGCGACGTCCTGCCCGAAATCCCCGGCCTGGCGCGGCACTGGGGCCGCGGCGTGGTGCACTGCCCCTACTGCCACGGCTGGGAAGTGCGCGACGAACCCATCGGAATCGTGGCCGTAGGCCCGGCCTCGGTCCACCACGCGCTGCTGTTCCGGCAGTTGACCGAGGACCTGGTGTATTTCGCGCGCGGCACTGAACTGGATGACGAAGCCCGTACCCGATTCGCCGCCCGCGGCATTCGCGTAATCGACACACCGATCGCAGAAGTCGAATCCAGCCCGCAGGGAATCACGGGAGTACGGCTGACCGACGGACAACTTGTGCCGCGCCGAATTCTCGCCGTCGCCACCACCTTGCTCACCCGCGCCGACGGCCTCGAAGGTCTCGCGCTACCGATGGAGGACCTGCCGGGCGGCATGGGCCGCCGCCTCGTCTCCGGGATGGCCGGCACCACGGACGTCCCCGGCGTGTGGGTGGCCGGGAACGCGACCGACCTGATGGCCCAGGTCGGCGCCAGTGCGGCGGCCGGAGCGCTGGCCGGAGCCCACATGAACGCCGATCTGGCGATCGCCGACACCGAGGCCGCCGTGCGCGCCGCCGCACTGAATCAACCGCGTTGAGTCGGCCGCGTTGAGTCGGCCGCACCGCGTTGGTCAGCCCGCCATGTAAATGTTGGTCAGCCCGCCATGTAAATGTTCTGGCGGGCAACCAGCTTTCCCGCCTCGGCTTGACAACTTCTTGAGATCTTTCTGTCGCGCAGGGTGTTGACCCCCGAATTCGCGCACACTACTTTTCTTCTACGGCTCGCAGTGGGGCTCCGCGTCCACGAACTCGAGCGGCGACACAACGCTCTCCGGCGACCCTGACGCAGCCGCGCCCTACCTGCAGGAGTTCTTCAAGGGCCTCGGCACCGGCAATGAGACCTGGTCCGGCGTCATGACGCAGTTCTGCGACGGCGTCGCCACCGGCGCCCAGTCCTGCCCCGCCTCCGACAACGAGCACGTCGCCTACCCGACCGGCGGTGCGCTGGCCGGCGTCTGGGCGGACACGTCCGCCGCCTCCCCGTCCTCCGCGACCGGGCATCAGCTCGGCCAGGCGGCCATCAGCGCGGCCGCCCACTTCGGCAACACCACCGCGGCCGCGAACCGGGACGCGCAGTACGTGATCGTCTCGTCGACGGGTACCAACCCGGACGGCTGGCTGACCCAGGGCTTCTGCGCCTGGCACGACTACAACGGCGACTCGACCCTGTCCGGCGGACCGGTGACCTCGCCCTACGGCGACATCGCCTTCACCAACCTGCCCTACGTGGACGACCAGGGTTCGAGCTGCGGCCAGGGCTTCGTCAACTCGCCCGGCACCAACGACGGCTTCTCCATCGTGGAAGGCCACGAATACGCCGAGACGGTCACCGACCAGAACCCGGCGGGCGGCTGGACCGACTCCTCCGGCCAGGAGACCGGCGACAAGTGCGCCTGGATCTCCAGCGGCCAGGGCGCCTCGCAGGACATCTCGCTGACCACCGGCTCCTTCGCCGTCCAGTCCACCTGGGCGAACGACTTCAACAGCGGCGCGGCCGGCTGCGAGGTCTCGCACCCGATCGTCACCAACCCCGGCGGCGGTGGCGGCAACACCGTGACCGTGACCGGCCCGGGCAACCAGACCGGCACAGTCGGCACGGCCGTCTCGCTGCAGATCTCCGCGACCGACTCGGCCTCCGGCCAGACGCTCACGTACAGCGCCACCGGCCTGCCGGCCGGCCTGTCGATCAGCAGCAGTGGCCTGATCTCCGGAACGCCCACGACGGCGGCCACCTCGAACGTGACCGTCACCGCGAAGGACACGACCGGCGCCTCCGGTTCGGCGTCGTTCACGTGGACGATCGGCACCTCGGGTGGCGGCGGCTGCACCTCGCCGGGCAACGTGATCAAGAACGGCACGTTCGCCAGCGGCTCGACCAGCTGGACCGCGTCCTCGGGCGTCATCGGCCAGTGGGGGAACTCCGGCGAGCCGCCGTACATCGGCAGCTATGACGCGTGGCTCGACGGCTACGGCTCGCCGCACACCGACACGCTGTCCCAGTCGGCGACCATCCCGTCCGGCTGCTCCGCGACGCTGAACGTCTGGCTGCACATCGACAGCGCCCAGACCAGCGGCACGAACGGTTCGTTCACGGTCAAGGTCGGCAGCACCGTGGTCGGCACGTTCACGAACCTGAACGCCGCCAGCGGCTACCGGGAGCACAGCTTCAACGTCTCCTCGGCGGCCGGGACCACGGTGAAGGTGCTGTTCACCGGCGTGGAGAACAACTCGAACAACACGAGTTACGTGGTCGGCGAGGTCTCGCTGGTCACCAGCTGAGAAACTCGCGCGTCCCCCGCGGAGCGGGGACGGCTGTGGGGCGGGCTGTGGGCCGCCCCACAGCGTTCGTGTCTGCCGGAGTCGCCCGTATGGCCCATAATCGAAGGGTCGGCTGCAAGTGGCGAGGTGATCGAATGAGCTGGGCATCGTGGACGACTCCCAGAGTCTTCGCCGGGCATGCCGGGGTCCGTACCGTCGAGGCGGGCGTGCTCCGGGGCGAGTTGGATATCCACACGACGTGGGCTGACGGTCAGGCGATCGTGACCGTCCAGTACAGCGGATCCGCGGACTGGTACACGGTTTCGGGCAGCCCGGTACCCTGTGCGAGCGAACAGGAGAGCCGCGAGCTGCACCAGCGCATCGTCGACGGCGCGCGCACGAACGACGTGCCCATGTCGCTGCAGGCCGCGTAGCGCGGCTGTCGGCGTCCGGAGCCGTCGACCGCGGTGATCGACCGGAGCGGCTAGAGGGCCCAGAGCCGGTCGGCGTCGCCCGCGGCGAGTCTGCCCTGGTAGACGTCGATCTTGTGGTCGATGAGGGTCAGGTGCTCCCGGATCTCGGCGAGCCTGGCGAGCACCTCGGCGCGATGGGCCTCCAGCAGGGCGAGCCGCTCCGCCTCGTTCCCCGGCCCCGCGGCGACCAGTTCGGCGTACGCGCGGATGGTCTTGATCGGCATGCCGGTCGCCCGCAGCTTCGTGCAGATCATGATCCACTTCAGGTCTTCCCGCCGGTAGCGGCGACGGCCGCCGTGCGTGCGGTCGACGGGGGTGATCACCAGGCCCGCGCGTTCGTAATAGCGGAGCGTGTGCGCGCTCACGCCGGTGCGGCGGGAGGCCTCGGCGATGCTCACGCCCTCCGCAGGGACGAAGTGGTCCTGCTTCTGCCTGGCGTCGTGCTGCGGGGTGTCCTGCTGCGGGGCGTCCTTCGGCTTGACTTCGAGCACGCTCTAAATCCTAGCGTCACGGCCATGACTGCTTCCTCCCCCACGTTGTCGATCGCGACGACGGGCGACAGCCGACGGCGTCGATTGCTCGTCCTCACGATCTGCTGCGCCAGCATCTTCCTCGTCGTGCTGGACATCTCCATCGTCAACGTCGCGCTGCCGGACATCCGCGGCACCTTGCACGCCTCGGTCTCCGGGCTGCAGTGGACGGTCGACGCCTACACGCTCGTGCTCGCCTGCTTCCTGGTGCTGGCCGGGGCCACGGCCGACCGGGTCGGGCGGCGCCGCGTCTTCCAGTGCGGCCTGGCGCTCTTCGGTCTCGGCTCGCTGCTCTGCGGCCTCGCTCCCAGCATCGACTGGCTGATCGTCGCGCGCGTCGTACAGGCCGCGGGCGGCACGATGCTCAACCCGGTGGCGATGGCGATCATCGCCAACACATTCACCGATCCGGCCGAGCGGGCCGGGGCCATCGGCGTGTTCGGCTCGATGACCGGCCTGTCGCTCGCGCTCGGCCCGCTCCTCGGCGGCGCGCTCGTCGGCACTTTCGGCTGGCACGCCGTGTTCCTGATCAATCTGCCCTTCGTGGCCGCCGCCCTCGTCGGCACCGTGCGATTCGTCCCCGAATCCCGCGCCGCGCGAGCGCGTCGCCCCGACCCGGTGGGCCAGGTTCTCGTGATGCTCGTGCTGGGCGGCATCGTCTGCGCACTGATCGAGTCCAGCACGCTGGGCTGGACATCGCCGATCATCGTCGCGCTGCTCGCCGTGGCCGCGGCCGGCGTGGTCGGGATCATCTACCACGAGCCGCGCCGGGCCGAGCCGCTCCTCGAACCGCGGCTGTTCCGCAGCGTTCCGTTCAGCTCGGCGATCGTGATGGCGGTCTGCGCCCTGTGCGGCTTCGGCGCGTTCCTGTTCATGACGACGCTGTACCTGCAGGACGAGCGCGGCTACTCGCCGCTGGCCGCCGGCCTGTGCCTGCTCCCGGTCGCGGTGCCGGTCATGTTCCTGGCCCCGATGTCCGGACGCCTGGTCGGCACGCGGGGTCCGCGGCTTCCGCTGCTGGTTTCCGGTATCGCCCTGGCAGTGGGCGGCGCCGCGGCGACGCGCCTCGGTCCGACCAGCCCGCTGCTCGCCGTGCTCGCCGTCTACCTCGTATTCGGTGTCTTCCTCGGCGCCGTCAATCCGCCGATCACCAACACCGCGGTCTCCGGCATGCCCCGCTCGATGGCCGGCGTGGCCGCCTCACTCGCTTCCGCGAGCCGGCAGACCGGCACTGCCATCGGTGTCGCGCTCGCCGGCACGATCGCTGGATCGGCCCTGCAGGGCGGCGCGACCGCGTTCACTCGTGCGGAGCACGGCGTGTGGTGGACGGTGTGCGCCCTCGGCCTCGTCATCACCGCCCTCGGGCTGCTCAGCACCGGTCCCCGAGCGCTGCGCAGCGCCGCCCGCGCGGCGGCACGGTTCGACGGCAACACCTGAGTGGCCTACTGAGCCGGTCCCGGCCGCCCAAGCGGCGCAGCATGGGAAAGTCCAGGCAGGCGGACCTGGCTGAGAACGCCGTGCCGTCCCTCGGGAGCAGCCGATGAGATCCCACGAAGACATCCGAACCGCGTTGCCGGAGTCCTCCGGTCAAGGTAGTGCCGGCGGCAATCGTGGGATCCTGCGCAGACTCGGGGAGTTCTCGGCCCGCCGGAGCGTGCTGGTCATCGTGCTCTTCCTGGCCGGGCTCGGCGTGCTGCAGGGGCTGAATCACTCGTTCGGCGGTACGTACTCGGATGACTTCTCGCTGCCAGGCACCCAGTCGTACGACGGCGCCCAGGTGCTGGCGCAGCATGCCGCGACTTTCGGCGGGACCGGTGCCCAGATCGTGCTGTACGACGGCTCCGCCCCGCTCAGTTCGGCGCAGAGCCAGGTCGACCAGGCGGTCACCTCGCTCCAGCACCTCCCGCACGTGCTGTCCGTGCAGAGTCCGCTGCCCGGGTCGTCCGCGCAGCAGAACGCCGCCGCGCTGTCCAAGGATGGCAAGACCGGCTACATCACCATCCGCTTCGCCGCCACGCCCACCACGTACGGCACCTCGTACCTCGACGGCGTGGACGCGGCGGTCGCCCCGCTGCGCGCCGCGGGAGTCGAGGTCGAATACGGTGGCCCGCTCGGCGAACTCGCGCGGCCGAAGGCGACCGAGCTGACCAGCGAGGCCATCGGCTTCGGAGTGGCGATCATCGTGCTGCTCATCGGCTTCGGCAGCGTCATCGCCTCGGGGGTGCCGCTCGTCACGGCGCTGATCAGTGTGATCGCGGGACTGGCCGCGCTCGGCCTGATCGCGGCCGCCTTCACCTTCGCCAGCGTGTCGCCGACGCTCGCCACGATGATCGGCCTCGGCGTGGGGATCGACTATGCCCTGTTCCTGGTCACCCGACATCGGCAGCAGGTGATGGACGGGATCGACCCGGTGCACGCCGCCGGTCGCGCGGTGGCCACCTCGGGTCGCGCCGTGCTGGTCTCCGGCTGCACGGTCATCGTCGCGCTCGCGGGCCTGTACGTATCCCGGATCCAGTTCATCGGACGGCTCGGCGCCGCCGCCGCGGTCACCGTCGTCACCGCGGTCATCGGCGCGCTGGTGCTCGTGCCCGCGCTGCTCGGCTTGCTCGGTCGGCGGATCGACAAGTTCAGCGTCCGCAAGCCCATCGCGGAACGCGAGGAGGGCGAAGCGGCCGGGGGGATCGCGCAAGGCCCCTGGCACCGCTACGCGCTGCGTGTGCAGCGACGACCCTGGTGGTTCCTCGCCGGCGGTGTGATCGTCCTCGGCATCCTGGCCATCCCGCTGTTCTCCATCCAGCTCGGGCACATCGGCGACGGAGCCGACCCGGCGAGCTTCACCGATCGGCGTGCCTACGACCTGATCGCGACGGGCTTCGGCCCCGGCGCCAACGGCCCGCTGACGATCGCCGTCGACCAGACCGCGGTCCCGCAGGCCGACCGCTCCGCGCTCTCCGGCAAGTTGCAGCAGAGCCTCACCAACGTCCCCGGCGCGGCCAGCATCAGCCCGCCGCAACCGGTCGGCGACGGTGACATCCTCGTCTCCACGGCCATTTCGAAGACCTCGCCGCAGGACCCGTCGACCAAGGTCCTGTTCAACACCCTGAAAAACAACGTGCTGCCGACCGCCGTCAGCGGTACGAGTGCCGTGCCCTACGTGACGGGTACGACCGCGGCGCAGATCGACTTCGGGGAGCTCATCTCCAGTCGGCTGCTGCTGATCATCGTGGTCGTCGTCGCCCTCGCCTTCATCATCATCCTGTGCGTCTTCCGCGGGCCCCTCGTGGCGCTCAAGGCCGCCGTGCTCAACCTGGTCTCGATCGCCGCGTCCTACGGGGTGGTGGTCGCGGTCTTCCAGTGGGGCTGGGGAGGCCCGGCGCTCGGCGTCTCCGGCACGGTGCCGATCGAGAGCTATGTCCCGATGATGATGTTCGCCATCGTATTCGGCCTGAGCATGGACTACGAGGTCTTCCTGCTCTCCCGCGTGCACGAGAGTTGGCTGGAGACCGGAGAGAGCAGGGCCAGCGTGGCCCACGGCCTCGAGGTGACGGCCCGGGTGATCACGTGCGCCGCGCTGATCATGGTGAGCGTGTTCGCCGCGTTCCTGCTCGACAACAACATCGTCGTCAAGATGCTCGGCCTCGGACTCGCCGTCAGTGTCCTGATCGACGCCACCATCGTCAGACTGCTGCTGGTGCCCGCCGTGATGACGCTGCTCGGCCGCTGGGCGTGGTGGACCCCGCGCTGGCTCGACCGGATCCTGCCGCACATCGACGCGGAGGGCACCGGCGTGGACCTCGTGGCACCGAAGGACGAGTAAAAGCCCAGGCAAGCGAGCGTGACCATGCGTCAAGTGCCCCGTCAAGACCCCCGGATGGAGTAGCCGAGACCCCGCGCCGGGCCGCCGTGCGCCGGGGCCGAACCTAGGCTGGTGATCGTTTACGCCTCACCCGAGGGCGGCGAGGCGACAACCGTCGAGGAGGTCCCATGAGCGCACCGACGACGACAGCCCCCCGCACGCCGCAGGTCGCCGAGCCGCGGCCGCGTCCCTCGCTGATCAGCCACGTGGAGAACGGCTGGGCCGCGCTGATCGCCGAGTTCGTCGGCACCGCCGTCCTGGTCTTCTTCGCGGTCGGCACCGCCGTGTACGCCGACGTCGCCGCCGGCGTCGTCGGCATCGCGCTGGCCTTCGGCTTCGTGCTGATCGCGCTCGTGTACACGATCGGCACCGTCTCCGGCTGCCACGTCAACCCCGCCGTGACCCTCGGCATGGTGCTCTCCGGCCGGATGAACGCGATCTGCGGCGTGCTCTACGCGATCGCGCAGTTCTGCGGCGGCATCATCGGCGCCCTGCTGCTCTACTGGGTCTCGCACACCGTGCTCGGGCGCACCGGCGGCCCGTTCAGCCGCAGGTCCTTCGGCTCCAACGGATACGGCGCCAACTCGGACCTGCACATCAGCACCGGCGGCGCGTTCCTGGTGGAGATCATCCTCACCGCGCTGCTGATCATCGTCGTGCTGGGCGTCACCCACGGGCCCGGCGTCAAGGGCCTCGAGGGCGTGGCCATCGGCACCGCCCTGACCGCGATCCACCTCGTGGGCATCCCGCTCACCGGCACCTCCGTCAACCCCGCCCGCTCCCTCGGCCCCGCGATCTTCGCCGACGACAACGCGCTCAGCCAGGTGTGGCTGTTCATCGTCGCGCCCCTGTGCGGCGCCGTGGTCGGCGTCCTCGTGCACACCGCCCTCCGCGGCTACAAGAACGCCCAGCAGCAGGACGCCGAAACGCCGGCCGCCTGAATTCCGAAGACCGGCACGAGCGCCGGGTGTTGATCGCGCCGCAGCTGAAATGCTCAGCCGAGGCCTTTGAGTTTCCGGCGGACGTCCTCGACATCGGAGTGCTGGAGCTCCTCGAAGATGGTCTCGGCTTGTTCCCAGACATCTCGGGCGGCGTCGTGGTCGCCGGTGGCGTCGTACGCGTCGCCGAGGCGGGAGAGGGTGCCGGCTTGCTCATAGCGGTTCCTGGCCATGCTGAACAGGTCGAGGGCCTGGCGGTAGCACTCGATCGCCTGCCTGTGGTGGCCGAGGTGGTGGTGGGCGTGGCCGAGGCTGTCCCGGATGCCGGCCTCGAGGACCTGGCTGGACGGACCGCGATCCGCTTCCGGCGCCTCTCGGCAGCAGGCCAGGGCATCCTGGCAGTAGGCCACCGCCTGCTCGTAGTCGCCGAGCTGCGAATAGGTCCAGCCGATCGAGTTGAGCATGCCGGCCTGTCCGAGGCGGTCTCCGGCCTCGCGGTAGGCCGACAGCGCCCGCTGCACGTGTTCGATCGATTCTTGATAGCGGCCCTGTCCGCGGAGCAGCGTCCCCAGCATGTAGTTGACACGGGCCTGGCCGATGAGGTCTCCGACCTGCCGGTAGAGCGCTGCGGCGGACTCGAGACGGGCTTGGGCCTCCGGGTGGTTCTGGGCGAAGACGTGGGCCTGGCCCAGGTGGCGGTGCGCATGGGCCTGATCGGTCAGGTCGCCGCGGCGCTCGGCGGCGGCCAACGCGTCGGTCTGGGTGGCCCGGTAGTCGTGCCAGTGCCCGCCCCGGAAGAGGAAGATCGACACGAACTCGGCGAGCCGGCAGACGTGGGTGTCCAGGCCGTGGGCGGCGGCTCGGGTGATGGCGGCGAGCACGACCGGGTGTTCGGCGGTGAACCAGTCCCATGCCTGCTGGTTGTCGGCGAGGGCCTCCGGGGTCACGCCGGGCTCGAGTTGGGGGACGGATGTCGGAAATCCGTACGAGTTGAGTACTCGGGTGGCGTCGTACGCGGTGTGGACGTAGTGGTCGAGTGCTCGGCGCAGCGCCTGTTCGCGCTCTTGGTCGGTGTCGTGGGTGTGGGTCTGCTCGGTGGCGTAGAGGCGGAGCAGGTCGTGGAAGGTGTAGCGGCCGGGAGTGTGTTCGGTGAGCAGGTGGGCGCGGGTGAGTTCGTCCAGGGCGGCGCGTGCCCGGTCGCGGTCGACGGCGGCGAGGCTGGCGGCGGCCGGGACGGTGATGTCAGGACCGGGATGCGTGCCCAGCAGCCGGAACAGCCGGGCGGCCGCGTCGCCCAGAGCCTGGTAGGACCAGGAGAAGACCGCGCGCACGTTCGCGGCGGGGTCGCCGACGTCGAGGGCGGAGAGCCGGCCGCGGGCCTCGCGAAGTTCGGCGGCGAAGGCACTGAGCGGGAAGCCAGGGCGCATGGCGGCGCGAGCGGCGGTGATGTTCAGGGCCAGCGGCAGGTACGCGCACAGTTCGATGAGTTCTTCGGTGGTGTCGTCGGCCTCCACCCGCGCCGCGCCGAGGCGGCGGGTGAGCAGTTCGCGGGCTTCGTGCGCGGTGAGCAGGTCCAGAGTCAGGCTGTGGGCGCCGTCGAGCGCGATCAGTCCGGTGAGCTTGTCGCGGCTGGTGACCAGGACCAGGCAGCCGGGCGTGCCGGGAAGCAGGGGCCTGACCTGCTCGGGGTCGTGGGCGTTGTCGAGCACGATGAGGACGCGTTTGCCGGACAGAGTGCTGCGATACAGCCCGGCTTGTGCTTCGAGGCCGGCCGGGATCCGGGCGCTCGGCACGGCGAGGACGTCGAGGAATCCGCGCAGTGCGGTCGTGGCC
The DNA here is from genome assembly GCF_035552695.1 of Actinospica sp. Taxonomy (NCBI): domain Bacteria; kingdom Bacillati; phylum Actinomycetota; class Actinomycetes; order Catenulisporales; family Actinospicaceae; genus Actinospica; species Actinospica sp. The sequence goes on along the minus strand of NZ_DASZKT010000189.1, from coordinate 14,654 downwards.
GGCAGCGGTGGGCCGGCGGGATCGAAGCCGCGCAGGTTGACGTAGAGCGCGCCGTCGGGGAACTGGGCGGCGTGGCGGTGGGCCCAGTGCACGGCGAGGGCGGTCTTGCCGATTCCGGCGGTGCCGCCGATGGCGGTGACCACGACGGTGCGCGCGGCCTGTGCGGCCAGCGTGGTCAGGGCTCGAACGTGGTCGGCGCGTCCGGTGAAGTGGGCGATGTCGGCCGGCAGTTGCGCCGGTACGGGTGTGGGCGCGGCGACGTCGGCGGGTGCGCGGGAGGGGGCTGGTGCCGGTGCGGGTGCGGGGGTGAGCAGGGTGGGGTCCATGGCCAGGATCCGCTGGTGGATCGCGCGCAGTCCGGGTCCGGGGTCGACTCCCAGTTCCTCGTCGAGCAGCAGGCGGGTCTGCTGGTAGGCATCGAGCGCCTCGGCTTGCCTGCCGGCGCGGTAGAGCGCGAGCATCTGCAGTTCCCGCAGGCGTTCGCGCAGCGGGTGGGCCGCGGTCAACGTGGCGAGGTCGGTGGCGGCCTGGTCGTAGGAGCCGAGGTCGACGAGGGTGGCGAGGTGTTCTTCCTGGGCGGTGAGGCGTAGTTCGTTGAGCCGGGTGCGTTGCGCGACTGCGTAGGGTCCGGGGATGCCGGCGAGCGCGGGGCCGGTCCACAGGGCCAGCGCCTGGGCGTAGAGGTCGGCCGCGGCGGCCGGGTCCGCGTCCTCGCGGGTGTGGCGGGCCTCGGTGATCAGTCGGTTGAAGCGCGTCAGGTCGCATGCTCGCGTATCCAGGTCGAGGGCGTATCCGCCGCCCACGAACCTGATCTCGCCTGGTCCTTCGCGTCCGAGGGCAAGCCGCAGCCGGTGGATGTAGACGCGGATCGCGTGCATCGCGCTGGCCGGCGGCTGCTCACCCCAGATCGCGTCGATCAGGCCCTCCGAGGTCACCTGGGCGCCCTGGTGCACCAGCAGCGTCGCGAGCACGGCACGCTGCTGCGGGGATCCCAACCCCAACTCCGCCTGCCCCTGCCAGGCCCGAACCGGACCCAGAACCGCGAACCGCACGTCCTGCACGACATACTCCCAACCACAAAGGCGGTCGTTGTATCGGAGATCATGCTACTGGTCTCCGACAGGGCGTCAGGAGCTTCGGATACGGTCGGCGCAGTCGTGTGGCCTGTCAGTCGGAAGGGGAGTGGAGCAACGCATGATCGAATTGGGTGCGGACGGAGGCAGGGGCGGTGTCGTCACCGATGCGGGCTTCTTCGCGTTGTGGGACCCGGCGAAGTTCCACGAGATCGACGACTTCGACAGCTGGGAGTCGGAGGTGTTCGACGAGCTGGAAGACCACGAGGACGCGGGAGCGATCGTCTCGTTCCACGACGCGGACGGCGTCTACCAGCTCGTCGTGCGGATCGGCTCGGCGACGGCGCCGGCTCGGCTGGACGAACGTGAAGCGCGGTACCGCGGCACCGTCACCGGCCCCCATCTCTTCGTCTCCGCCGGTGCCGCGATGATCAGCGGCATCGAATACGTCGGCGACAGCCAGGATGTCGGCTTGCGTGTCGACCTGCCCGCCGGCCGGTGGAGCGTCGTGGTGACACGCATCGACTGGGAGTCCGAGCCCGACAGCCGCGACGGCGACGGGAAGCCGTCGCCGAACGCGCTGCCCGACTTCGTGGTCGTGATCAATCCGGAGGACGCGGCCGGCGCGGACACCGGGTCGCGCTGAAAGATTCAACACGTCGACGGCACTCGACCCGTCCCGGGTTCCCCGCCGGAACGCACCCGGGACGGGTCGAGAATCGTGATCAGCCCTCGCCGAGGTACGTGTCGCGCACGCGCTGGTCGGCGAGCAGTTGGGCGCCGGTGCCCTCGAGGACGATCCTGCCTGTCTCGAGGACGTATGCGTAGTCGGCTATCGAGAGTGCGGACTGGGCGTTCTGCTCGACCAGCAGGATCGTCGTTCCCGCGGCCTTCAGTTCCGCGATGGTCCGCATGATCTGCTGCATCATGATCGGTGACAGCCCCATGGACGGTTCGTCGAGCATCAGTAGCCTCGGGTGGCACATCAGAGCCCTGGCGATGGCCAGCATCTGCTGCTCGCCTCCGGACAGCAGCCCGGCCGCCTGATCGCGGCGCTGGCCCAGGATGGGAAAGCGCTCGTAGGCCTGGTCCAGGTCCGAGCTGAGGTCGGCGTTGCGCCGCAGGAACGCGCCGAGCCGCAGGTTCTCCTCGACCGACATGCGCGGGAAGATGCGCCGCGCTTCCGGACAGTGCGCGAGTCCCAACCCGACGATCCGGTGCGCCGGGGTGCGCTCGATCGCGTGGTCTTCGAAGCGGATCATCCCGGCAGTGGGCCGGAGCAGCCCGGAGAGCGTGCGCAGCGTCGTCGTCTTGCCGGCGCCGTTGGTTCCGAGCAGCGCGACCGTCTGCCCCTGCTCCACCTCCAGCGAGATCCCCTTGACGGCCTCGATCTCACCGTAGGCGACGTGCAGGTCCTGGACCTTCAGAAGAGCCGTCATCGGACTTCGTCCACCTCCTGGTACGGCGTTCCGAGGTACGTGGCGACCACCCGCTCGTCCGCCCTGACCTGATCGGGAGTTCCTTCGGTCAGCTTGCTGCCTTGTACGAGTACGACGACCCGGTCGCAGAGGTTGAAGATGAACCGCATGTCGTGCTCGATGACGACGATGGACAGGCCGCTGTCTCTGATCCTGAAGACCGTTTCGCGCAGCGCGAGTGTCTCGCTCGGGTTCATCCCGGCCGTCGGCTCGTCCAGCAGCAGGAGGCCGGGGTCGCTCGCCAGGGCGCGGGCGATTTCCAGCTTTCGCTGATCACCGTAGGCGAGGTTGCGTGCCAGGACGGGCGCGTGCTTCGCCAAGCCGAGGAACTCGAGCAGCTCCTCCGACCGCGTCCGCGCCGCACGCTCGGTGCTGCGATAGCGCGGGCCGCGTCCGATCGCGGACAACAGACCCTGCCTGCTGCGACAGTGGTGCCCGACCATGACGTTCTCCAACGCGGTCATGTTCGGAAACAGCCTGATGTTCTGGAACGTGCGCGATACTCCCGCCGCGGCGACCCGGTACGGCTTGGCGGGCAGCTGCTTGCCGCGGAAGTTGATCGAGCCGGATGTCGGGGTGTAGAGGCCGGTCAGGCAGTTGAAGAAGGTGGTCTTGCCGGCTCCGTTGGGGCCGATCAGCCCGACGATCTCGCCCGCGGCGACACTCAGGTCCACGCCGTTGACCGCGGTGAGGCCGCCGAAGCGCATCGTCACTCCACGCGCCTCCAGAATCGGCGTCGCCGTGCTCTGGGTCAGCAGGGCGCTCATGCGTTCGCCTCGACTTCCTGCAGGTCCGTGCCGACGGCTTCCCGCTGCTCGCCGGCCGGAAGCGACTGTTGGGCGTGCAGCTCCAATTTCCGACGTCGATCGGCGATGAGGCCCTCCGGTCGCAGCCGCATCATCACCACCAGGGCGAGGCCGAACAGCAGCAACTGCTTGTCGCTGAAGAACTGGAGCTTGTAGGGGATCAGGTAGAGCAGCGCCGCGCCGAGGAGCGGGCCGCTGACCGTTCCCATTCCGCCGAGTACCACCGCGGCCAGCAGGAAGGCGGAGTTCGGCGGCGCGGAGGCGCTGAAGGTGTACTGGTCCGGGGTGACGGTGGAGGTCAGATGGCCCTGGATGGTGCCGGCGAGCCCCGCCAGGCCCGCGCCGAGCCCGAAGGCGAGCAGCTTGAACCGGTACCCGTGCACGCCCATCGCCTCGGCGGCCGTCTCATCCTCCCGGATCGCCGCCCAGGCCCGGCCGATCCGCGACTCGTTGACCCGGGAGAAGATGAAGACCACGAGGGCGGTCACCGCGATCAGCAGCAGGTAGTAGTTGGCGAACCTGCCGAAGGCGTGGCCGAGGATGGTGTGCGTCTGCCCGAAGTCGTATCCGAATATGCGCAGGTCCGGGATGCCGTAGATGCCTTCGGGGCCGTTCGTGATCTGCGGGCCTGACTGTCCGTCGAGGTTGTTCATCGTGATGCGGAAGATCTCGCCGAAGCCCAGTGTGACGATCGCGAGGTAGTCGCCGCGCAGGCGCAGCGTGGGCGCGCCGATGATCAGGCCGGCCACCACGGCCACCAGGACACCGATCACCGCCTGCGCCCAGAACGGCAGCACCACGCCCGAGAATCGGGACGCCGCGGTGCCGGAGACCAGCGCGGCCGTGTACGCGCCGACGCCTAGGAAGGCCACGTAGCCCACGTCGAGCAGCCCGGCGAGTCCGACGACGATGTTCAAGCCGAGCGCGACCGTCGCGAAGATCAGGATGTTGTCAGCCACGGTGGTGTAGGCGTCGCTCGTCTGCAAGAACGCGAACAACACCGCGGCCACCAGGCATGCGCAACCGGTGGCGGCGCGGTTCCTCGCCGTCAGCGCGCTGAACCGCTCGAAGACGCCGGACACGGCCAAGCCCCGGCCGGCGAAGCCCGCGGCGAGGCAGAAGCCGATGAACTCCTCGGCGTAACCGGTGCTGATGCCGAAGTCCGCCACGAGCAGCCCGAGCAGTACGACGAGGAAGATCACGCCGACCTGCACCGGACGCGGCGCGGGCCGCGGCGGTGCCGGAGCGCGGACGTCCTTGGGCAATAGATAGGCGCCGACCACGGGTAGCAGGACGGTGAGACCGGCGACCCAAGCGCCCGCGACGAGGTTGGCCAAGCCGCCCAGCTCCCACGCGATGGCGATCAGCACGTACCAGGTGGAGGCGGCGTTGGCCAGCGCGAGTCCGCGCAGCAGCCGCACTCGGCCGCGCGGCACGAGCCAACGCGTCCCGGTCAGGCCCGATGCTCCGACAGCGGAACCGAGGGCGAAGAGCGTCAGGATGCTGACTATGAGCGTGATCAGCTGGTTGCCGCCCGGGTAGCCGTAGACGGCCAGATCGCCGGGGAAAGCCGCCGTCCAGGTCCAGGCGAGAAAGGTGGAGGCGGCCGCGCCGAGAGAGCCGACGGCGATCAGGGCCTTCGCCGCGCGGGGATCGACGTGTCCGCGGACGCGCCGGAAACCGCGTGCTGCCGAGTCGGTGTAAGAAGCCTTAGAGGCCTTGTTCATCGCAGTCACGCCCGATCCGCGACGCGCTCGCCGAGGAGGCCCTGCGGCCGCACCAGCAGCACGAGGATGAGCAGTACGAACGCCCAGACATCCGCCCAGGCTTGGCCGTACTGCGCCGTGGTGTGGAAGTGGGCGAGGACTCCGCTGGAGAGTTCCTCGACCAGGCCGAGAACGATCCCGCCGAGCATCGATCCGCGTACGTTGCCGATGCCGCCGAGCACCGCCGCGGTGAAGGCCTTGAGGCCGGCGACGAAGCCCATGTCGAAGGAGATCTGTCCATAGCGCAGCCCCTGGGTGATCGCGGCGACCGCGGCCAGCGCGGCACCGATCGCGAACGACAGCACGATCATCCGGTCCGTGTCGATGCCCATCAGCCGCGCCGTGTCCGGATCCTGCGCGGTCGCCTGGATCGCGCGGCCGCCCCGGGTGCGCTCGACGAACCACGTGAGGCCGGCCATGCACACCGCGGCCGCCGCCAGCGTGAAGATGTCGGCGGGCTGGACGAGCACGCCGCCGAGGTTGAAGGCCTTGCCGCTGAACGAGGGAAAGGACACCGGGCCCTTCGCGTTCACGCCGCCGGGCAGCCGGTACCACAGCGAGACGACCTGCTGCAGGGCGAGGGAGAGCCCGATCGCGGTGATCAGCGGGGCGAGCCGGGGCGCCGTGCGCAGCGGCCGGTACGCGAGGCGTTCCGCCCCGACCGCGACGACCACGGACACCGCGACGCCGCCGATCAGCATGAGGGGGAGCGCGGCGAGCAGCGGCAGGTGGGCCACGCCCGGGATCCAGGCGTAGACGGTGAGCGCGCCGAAGCCGCCGAGCATGAAGATCTCGCCGTGCGCGAAGTTGATCAACTGGATGACGCCGTAAACCATCGTGTAGCCGACTGCGATCAGTCCGTACATCGCACCCAGCACGAGGCCGTTCTCAACCAGTTGAAGAAGGATTGTGACGGACACGCTGTAGGTTTCCTTGCTTCAAGGCGATTCGGGGACGGGGCGGAGGAGGCGGACCGCGCCGGGCGCGGTCCGCCGTCCCGTCAGCCGGCGAAGGCGGCGGAGTACACCCCGTCGCCCCACGAGCCGTTCTGGATCTTGTACATGGTGATGACCCTGTCGCCGGTGTCGCCGTACTTGTCGAAGGAGACCGGGCCGGTCACGCCGTTGAACGAGACGTTCTGCTCGGCGCCCTCGACCTGCGAGCGGAAGGTGTCGGCGGACGGCATCTTCCCGCCGTCCGCGGACAGCGCCGTCTTGACCGCGAGGATGAGCGACCAGGTGGCGTCGTACGTCGTGCCGCCGTAGATCCCGTACTGCACCGGGAAATTCGCCGCCTGGTACTCGGATATGAAGGTCTTCGCCGTCGACAGCGAGGTCAGCGCGGCGCCGGGGAGCGTCGCGTAGTCACCGTTCGCGGCGCTTCCCGCCGTGCGGATGTAGGTCGGGTCGTCGTTGCCGTCCCCGCCCATCTCCGGAATGTTCAGGCCGCCGGCCTTGAGCTGCTTGGTCAGCGGGGCTCCGGCCGGGTACGAGCCGCCGTAGTAGACGAGCTGCGCGCTGGAACTGCGGATGGCGCTGATCACGGACGTGTAGTCGGTGGTCGTCGGCGTCGCCGTCTGCGCCACGGTCACCTTGCCGCCGAGCCTCGTGAACTCCTGGGTGAAGGTCTCCACCAGGCCGACGCCGTAGGTCTGGCCGTCGTCCACCGTGGCCACGGTGTGGATGCCGAGCGTCTTGTACACGTAGTCGGCGGCGAACGGACCCTGGACCGCGTCCGTGGTGATGTCGCGGAAGAAGGACTTGTACGGCCGCGACGGGGCGGTCTTCCAGTTCGGGCCCTGCGAGAGCGACGGGTTCGTGGTCGCGGGGGAGACCTCGACCATGTTCGCCGCGTTGAACACCGACTGCTCGGACTGGGCCACGGAGGAGTTCATCGGCCCGACCACGCCCACGACGCCGGAGTCGGCGACGAAGGCGGTGGCGTTCTGCTCGCCGATGCTCGCCGTGGCCTCGTCGTCCTTCGCCACCAGCTGGAACGTGACGCCGGGGACCTCCTTCTCCTTGTTGGCGATGTTCACGGCGAGCTGCGCGGAGTATCTGAGGCCCTGGCCGGGCGCCTGCAGGGAACCCGTCAGCGGCGAGTCCACACCGATCTGCACGACGGTGTCGCCGGACCCTGACGAACCACTGGACGCGACTGACGCGGCACGGCTGCCGCAGCCGGTGACGGCCAAGGCGCATACGCCCGCGAGGGCGCCAAGTGTCGCCACGTGGCGTCGAAACATGATGAAACTCCTTCATTGTTGTATTTGCCCGCGGGAACGGCTGATGCCGGAGCATCGTCGAAGGCAGTGATGGCAGCGAGAGGCATGACTTCGGTCACCGGATCGGGGAACCCCCGCCGCCCGTCATTGGGCGAGGTGCCTTCTGCCCGGAACCCCGAGTACGCCCCGTCCTTCGCGCCGCCGCTCTGTGGTGGGGAGCGTGCGGAACCGCCGCTCCGCGGGTCGGGAGCGGCTGTTGACCGCCGACGTACACGTCGGCCGACCGGTAGGGGAGTACGCGGCGGGCAACATGGGGGATTCGTCGTCGCGCATCATCGTGGTCTGAGCCGGTCAACGAAAAATAGACGGCTGATCAACGCGCGGCGGGCCCCGGCCGTCGATGGCCGGGAGGGCAAGGCTTACTGCCCGTTCGGGCATCGCCGTTCGCCGCCGGATCCGCGCGTGGTCGACTGGTCCGGCCACCGCCCGTCCCGCCGACGGCGCGGTGGCGCACAGCTTTCCCTGGACGGAAAGAAAGTGGGACCGCACCATGGCTATGCCCATTACGGCGATGCTCATGCTCTATATCAGGCCGGAGTGCCGCGAGGCCTTCATCGAGGCGGTGGGCGAGGTCCTCCTCCAGGCCCGCGAGGAACCGGGTTGCCTCTTCCTGCACGCGCAGGAGGTGGTGGACGAGCCGGGAACGTTCGTGCTCCTCGAGCGCTGGCGCGACCTCGAAGAGTACCGGGACGTGGTGTTGCAGCAGGAGTACTTCAAGTCGTACCTCGAGCTGAGCGAGTCGATGTACGCCAAGCCCCGCGTCGTCACGGTCCTGAACCCGGTCGCCTGAAACAGGAACCTGACGGTCGAGCCGTCTTCTTCCGGCGGCTCAGGTAAGGCCTTTGAGTTTCCGGCGGACGTCCTCGGCCTCGGAGCGCCTGAGGTCCTCGAAGATGGTCTGGGCTTGTTCCCATACCGTGCGGGCGGCGTCGTGGTCGCCGCCGGCGAGGTACGTATCGCCGAGGTTGGTGAGGGAGCAGGCTTCGTCGTAGGGATGGTTGGTCTCGCGCAGTATGACGAGGCCGCGGCGGTAGGCTTCGACGGCTTGCCGGTACTGGCCGAGCTGGTGGTGGACGTAACCCAGGCTGTCCCAGGTCCGGCCCTGAATCGGCTCGCTGTTCTGCACGCTCCGGCACAGTTCCAGTGCTTCCCGGCAGAGTGTCAGTGCTCGCTGATGGTCGCCGAGTTGCGAGTGGAACCAGCCGATCACGTTGAGGGTGTTGGCCTGCCCGAAGCGGTCTCCGGCCTCGCGGTAGAGCGCCAGGGCCGACTCCGCCTGCTCGAGCGCTTCGCGGTGCAGGCCCTGGCCGTCGTACAGCATTCTCCGCGTGTGGTGGACGCGGGCCTGGTCGGACGGACTGCCGAGCTGCCGGTAGAGCTCGGCGGCCTGGTCAAGGTGGGTGTGGGCGGCAGGATAGTCCTCGGTCAGCACGTACGCGTGGGCCAGCCGGCGGTGCGCGCCGGCCATCTTGGCGAGGTCGCCGAGGCGTCGGGCGGCGGCCACTGCTTCGGTCTGGATGGCTCGGTAGTCATGCCAGAATCCGCCCTGCTCGAGGTAGATCGTCAGACTCCAGGAGAATTGGCAGACGTGGATGTCGAGGCCGTGTGCGGCGGCTTGGGCGATGGCGGAGAGCAGTGCCTGGTGTTCGGCGGCGCACCAGTCCCATGCCTGGCGGGAGTCGGCGAGGGCTTCGAGCGTGACACCGGGTTCGGGTGCGGCCAGATCGCTCGGGACTCGAACCGGATCCAGGAGCAGTGAGGCGGAGTAGGCGGTGTGCAGGTAGTGGTCAAGTACCCGGCGTAGTGCCTGGTCGCGATCTTCGTCGGCGTCGAGGGTTCGGGCTTGTTCGGCGGCGTAGAGGCGGAGCAGGTCGTGGAAGGTATAGCGGCCGGGAAGGTGCTCGATCAGCAGGTGCGCGCGGGTGAGTTCGTCTATGGCGGCGCGTGCCACGTCGTGGTCGACGGCGGCGAGGCTGGCGGCGGCCGGAACGGTGAAGTCAGGGCCGGGGTGCACGCCCAAGAGCCGGAACATTCGGGCGGCGGCGTCACCGAGGGTCTGGTAGGACCAGGAGAAGACCGTGCGCACGTCCGCCGCCGGGTCGCCGGCGTCCAGGACGGCGAGCCGGTCGCGGGCCTCGCGCAACTCGGCGGCGAACACGGCCAGCGGGAAGCCGGGTCGGGCGGCGGCGCGGGCGGCGGTGATGTTCAACGCCAGCGGCAGCCGCGCGCACAGTTCGATCAGCTCGTCCACGGTGCCGGGTTCGGCATCCGCGCGCTCGTCGCCCAGCCGGCCGGCCAGCAGGTCGCGGGCCTCGTGCGGGGCGAGCAGATCCAGGGTCAGGCTGTGCGCGCCGTCGACCGCGACCAGTCCCGCGAGCTGGTCGCGGCTGGTGATCAGCACCAGGCAGCCGGGCGTGCCGGGAAGCAGCGGCCTGACCTGGTCGGCGTCGCGGGCGTTGTCGAGCAGGATCAGCATCCGCTTGCCGGACAGCAGGCTGCGATACAGCCCGGCCTGGGCCTCGGGACCGGAGGGGACCCGCGCGGCGGGCACGCCGAGGGCGTCGATGAACCCGCGGACCACCGCCCCGGCCGCCATCGGGGAGCCCGTGGGATCGAAACCTCGAAGGTTTGCATACAGCGCGCCGTCGGGGAACAGCCCGGCATTCCGGTGCGCCCAGTGCACCGTGAGCGCGGTCTTGCCGATCCCCGCGGAACCGCCGATCGCCGAGACCACCACCGTGGCCCCGGCCCGGCCGGCCAGCGCGGTCAAGGCCGCGAAGTGCTCGGCGCGCCCGGTGAAATGGGCCACGTCGGCCGGCAGCTGTGCCGGGACGGGCGTGCCGGGACCGGCCGGTGCGGCTGTTGGGGCCGCTAGGGTCGCCGCGGGTGCCGGAGCCGGTGCGGGCGCGGGTTCGAGCAGGTCGGGGTCCATCGCCAGGATGCGCTCGTGCATCGCGCGCAGGCCGGGCCCGGGATCGACCCCCAGCTCCTCCCTCAGCAGCAGCCGGGTCCTCCCGAACGCCTCGAGCGCCTCGGCCTGCCGACCGGCGCCGTAGAGCGCGAGCATCTGCAACTCCCGCAGGCGCTCACGCAGCGGATGGGCCTCGGCCAGCGCGGAAAGCTCCGTGGCGGCCTGATCATACCGTCGGAGGTCCATGACGGCCGCCAGGTGCTCCTCCTGCGCGCTCAGCCGCAGCTCTTTCAACCGGCCGCGCTGCGTGGCGGCATACGGTCCGGGCACGCCCGCGAGCGCAGGTCCGGTCCACAACTCAAGACCCTCGGCGTACAGATCCGTCGCGACGGCCGGATTCCCGTCCGCGCGGGCCTGCCGAGCCTCGGCGAGCAACTGCGTGAAGCGCGTCAGATCGCACAGTTGCGCATCGACATCCAGGGCGTATCCGCCGCCCACCGACCTGATCTGCCCCGGCTCTTCCCGCCCCAACGCCTGCCGCAGCCGGTGAACGTACACGCGGATCACATGAAACGCGGTGTCCGGCGCCCGATCCCCCCACACTCCGTCGACCAGACCCTCCGATGTCACCTGCGCGCCCTCATGCACGAGCAACATCGCCAACACCGCACGCTGCTGAGGCGACCCCAGCTTCACCTCCGCGTCTCCCCGCCAGGCGCGAACCGGACCCAAAACGGCGAACCGCACATGTTCCATCGTTCGCGCACTCCCAACCCAGAAGCGAGACGCCACGACTCGACTTTGGTGCCCGACTCTACTGAGCCATCCCGTTCAAGGGCGCATGGAGAGCGTCGCTGACCGCGGAGCGCTTCGAAAACCCTTGGACGACTCCGCGGCCGTCACGGGAGACTGAGAGCTCTGACGGCGGCATGCCGCTCAATCCTGGGACATGATGAGGAGGCGGCGTGATGGGCATTTCACGCGAGGACGAGAGCGAGGAGAAACCGGACAAGGGTTCGGTGATGCTCGCGGTGCGCTATTACCGGCGCGAGCTGACCAGGCTCTGGCGGCTCACGCTGCCGGCCATGCTGGGGCCCGCCTTGGGCAACATCGGTGTCCTCTACCTCGCACCGCTGCTCGTGGCGCGGCTTGTCACCCGAATCACCGAAAATGCCCACCTCACTCTCGGCGCGGCGTTTCCCTATGTGCTCGGGTTCACCGGCATTCTGCTGTTCTCCGAGGTGCTCTGGCGAATCGGCATGCACTATCTGAACCGCCTCGACGCCCTCGGCATCGAACACCTGTATGTGGTGGGCCTGGACGAGCTGTTCGCCAAGGACTCCGCGTTCTTCCATGACAACTTCGCCGGCTCGCTGACGAAGCGCGTCCTGAGCTTCGCGTCCCGGTTCGAGCAGACCGCAGACACGCTGGTGTTCGAGGTCGTGGGCAACTTCGTCCCGCTGGCCTTCGGCTCGGTAGTGCTGTGGCACTACGACCCGTGGCTCGTGATCGTGCTCTTGGGCATGATCGCGGTCACGAGTTTGGCCGTGGTTCCGATCATTCGCCGTCGACAAGCGCTGGTCGACTCGCGCGAAGCGGCTATCGCCCGTGTCGCGGGGCATGTCGCGGACAGCCTGTCGAACATGGACACCGTCCGCGCCTTCGCCGCCGAAGACCGCGAGGCCGCCGAACACCGCTCCCGAGTCGCGCAGGCGAAGCACCTCTCAGTGCGCTCGTGGGACTACAGCAACCTGCGCGTCGACACGCTGATCGCGCCGATGTCGGTGCTGACCAACGGCCTCGGCCTGCTGCTGGCGGTCACGCTAGCCACACGAGGCCAGGGAGTGGCGGCGATCGTGGTCGTCTTCTCCTACTATTCGAACGCGACGCGGATCATGTTCGAATTCAGCCGGATCTATCGCAATATGGAAAGCTCGATGACCGAGGCCGCGCAGTTCACCACCCTCATGCGCACGCCCCCGACCGTGCTCGACCCGGTGCAGCCGCAGCCGCTGACGGCTCGGCCCGCCGACGTCCGCTTCGAGCGGGTGACGTTCGGATACGGCAGCGGCTCGCCGCTTTTTCAGGAGCTTGACCTGGCCGTGCCCAGCGGGGCCAGAATCGGACTGGTGGGCCGGTCCGGCGGCGGCAAGAGCACGCTCACCAAGCTGCTGCTGCGGATGACCGACATCGACGGCGGCAGGATCCTGATCGGCGGCCAGGACATCCGCGACCTGCGCCAGGCCGACCTGCGCAATCAGATCGCCTACGTGCCCCAGGACCCGGCGATGTTCCACCGTTCGCTGCGCGACAACGTCGCGTTCGCCCGGCCGGGCGCCACCGAGGCCGAGATCCGCCGCGCGGCCGAGGCCGCGCACGTCGCCGAGTTCGTCGACGCCCTGCCGGACGGCTACGACACGATGGTGGGCGAACGCGGCGTGAAGCTCTCCGGCGGGCAACGCCAGCGCGTCGCCCTCGCCCGGGCCATCCTGCGCGACGCCCCGATCCTGCTGCTCGACGAAGCAACCAGCGCCCTGGATTCCGAGAGCGAGATCCTCGTCCAGGAGGCACTCTGGCGGCTGATGGAAGGGCGCACCGCCCTCGTGGTCGCGCACCGCCTGAGTACCGTCGCCGGCATGGACCAGCTCGTCGTCCTCGACCGCGGCCGGATCATCGAGCAGGGCACCCATCACGAACTGCTCGCCACCAAGGGCGCCTACGCGAAACTCTGGCAGCACCAGTCGGGCGGCTTCCTCAGCGAGACCCCCGCGGAGGTCGGCGCGAACGCCTGATAGTGCCCATCAAGGGTTGATGCCGTCGTACTGCAGCGCCCAGTACGGCCGGTCGCCGATGGTACCGTCCCACTGGGAGACGATCAGCGTTAGCGAGTCGGCGTTCGCGCTGCCGGGGTGGATGTATCCGCCGTAGAGGTGGGGCACCACAAGCCCGGAGATCTGCACGGTGGGGTTGGTCCACACCTTGTCGGGACGGGTGGCGGTACGGGTGCTGATCGAGTAGTTGCCGCAGTCGAAGTAGCTCATGCAGTACGTGCCGCCGATGTTCTTGACGGAGAACTCGCCGATGTTGTCGCCCTGCAGGATGATCGACGGCGGCGCGCTGGTCGTCCACGTCCAGGCGCCGTTGACGTAGGCCCAGTTCTGCTGCGCGCCCCAGTTTCCGTTGTAGAAGTCGGTGGGCTGATAGCGGAAGAGCTGGATCGCGCCGCCGTCGCCGGCGTTGTTGTGTGAGCCGTTCCAGCGCTTGGAGAAGATGTACAGCCAGCCGTCCGCGTCGATGCCCGCGAACGACCACATCATGTACAGCGACTGGTCGACGCCGCGGGCGTTGCCGTTCCAGCGCCAGCTGGTGAGGTCCTGCCAGGTCACGCCGTAGTCGTCGGAGTAGGCGATCCCGGAAAGCAGAGAGCCGTCGCCCTTCGAGGCCCAGTTGTTGACCGAGGTGTACTGGATGAACGTACGTCCATTGATCTCGATGCAGTCGTTCGGGATCCGGCTGACCTCGTACCCCCAGCCGTTGTCCGCGTTGTGGGTGTAGTTGAAGAGCTGGGCCGCCTTCCCGCTGGTGGGCATCGCCCAGGTGAACGAGATCGGCGAGCCGCCGGACGAGTCGAAGCTGTTCTGGCAGAGCATCGCCGGCGAACCGAGGTAGGTCCCGTTCGCCTGGTCCATCCCGGAGTACGAGTCGCCCCAGACGTAGCCCCAGGTCCCGTCGTGCCCCCGGTAGTACGGGATGCAGAGGTCGCCGGAGCCGAGCCCCTGCACGCTCGCCGAGTCTCCCGAGTTGTCGCAGAGCGCCGTCCCGTTCTGCGCCGCCGACGCTGATGTGGCGCCGAACGGGCTGCCGATCGCCAGACCGGTTCCCGCCGCTACGCCGAGGCCCACCTTGATCGCTGATCGTCGGCTCACACGACGGCACCCAGCAGGTGCTTCTGGCGGCCAACGAGTACCACGGGATCGAGAACACCCAGGGCCAGGCCGACACGCAGGCCGCGCTCGTCAACGCGTACTGCGCCCTGTAGTTCGTTCACGGATACCGGTGCCCGTGCCCGGGGCTGCGATCAGCTCCGGGCATCACGGACTGGACCGAGATCGGCGGGCCCGCCGCCGCGATCGCCGCAGGAGGCTGACCGACTCGGCTCGGCTGCTCAGGCTCCCTGGTTCGCCGGCGAAGCCGTTCACGCACAGCGGCCCGGGCGGTCACCCGATCGCCCCGCCGAGCTCGTCGCGCCGGGCGAGCAGGTAGGCGTGTTCCGCCTGGTTGCCGGTGAGCCGGGCCGCGGCGTCGAAGGCCTGCCGGGCCTCGCCGGTCCGCCCGA
>NZ_DASZKT010000188.1:0-33448 GCF_035552695.1 Actinospica sp. | reverse complement strand
CACCAGGAGGTGCGAGTATGAAGTTATCTGACATCACCGAGTTCAAGGCGGTCGCGGTGCGGATTCGAACCGCGCCGGCCTCGTCGGCCGGACTATGCCACGAAGTATCCGCAACCTGCGCACCGATGATGTCAAGCCTCTGTGTCCCTGCTCGGAACAGGCACCACCGTATCGCAACCCCGGCCAGACGCCACGGGAATATCGGAGTGCTGCCCCCGGCACTCAACCACGGCGCCCGGCGTCGCCACCCGTTGCACACGCCTCACCTCGGCACCCCGGCGCCCTTGTCGATGCGCTCGGACGCTGGCCGACGTCGCCATCGCGATCGGCTGAGCCGACTCGCCGAGTTCTGGGCCGGAGTCGTGAGCGCTGGCCTATGCCCGCGCTCAATGCATAACGATGCACAACGGGCGAGACGTCGCTCCGGGGGGCAGAGCTCGCCGAGCTTCACTCGATCGAGCGATAGCCGCGACTCGCCGCTGGATGACACGCTGGTAGTAGATCCGTAGGGCGAGTAGCTACGAGATGGCACGGTCCGACACGGGAGCGATCGGATCGAGACAGATGACGGCGGAAAACGGCGTGAACTTGCTTTCACGCAAATAACGATTCGCCTCTCGGACGCTTAATTTGACCACATTTGTTCGTTTTGTCGGGTAGATCTGAGTCCCTGTCAGGCGCATTCCCGCGGGTCAGAATTATTAGGGGTATGGGCTCGGCACGATACGCCGCCTCCTGGCGCCGGCCCCGCCGCGGGTGCGCGCCGACCCGTCACGGAAAACATTCCTGAGTACCCAGGCCGACGGTTTGTTGGCCACAGACTTCTTCCATGTCGACACGGTCAATCTCCGCAGGCTCTATGGGGCATCATCAACGAGTATCAGAGGGCTGTCTGAAAGGCTCGGTGAAGTACCGGGTCAAAGGCGGTGGCGAGTTTTGGCATAGTAAACGCTGTTCCTCGGGAGCTGTTCGCTCGCCCAGTGGGCAAGAGCGAAGCCGAGATACGCGTTGGGACGCGGCCTGGTTATCGGTCGACGGCGGCGTGCGCGAGGGAGAGCAGGTCTTGCAGGTCGTTGGCGGCTTCGAGGGCGCAGGCGCCGGCGAGAGCGAGTAGGGCGAGGCAGGCGGCGAGTATCAGTGCACTGGTGCGTGGGGCGGGGGCGAGCAGGGCGGCGACGCGGCGGGGGACCGGGCCCGCGCCGGCAAGCGGCATCCCTGCGTCACGGCTGAAGACGGCTCCGAGGGCGAGCAGTCCGCTGCGGCGGGGCCGGGTGTGCTTGGCCGCGATGGCTGCCGTGGCGATGGCGGTGGCGACCTGGCGGCGGTCGCCGAGGTCTCGGGCGGCGTACTCGTCTGACCAGCGTTCAACGGTGTAGTCGACCGCTCCGGCAAGGGGGCGCAGCAGCGGGTTGGCGACCGCGGCCAGGCGGGCGGCGGTGGTGTAGATGTAGTGACGTCCGGTCAGGTGGGCGTGTTCGTGGGCGAGCAGGGCCCGGCGTCCGGGCTCGTCGAGTGCGTCGAGCATGCCGGTGGAGACCACGATGCGACCGGGACGTCCGGGAACGGTGTAGGCGTCGGCCGCCGCGTCCGGGGTGATGACGAGGTTCTGGTCGCCGGGCAGATGGCGGGCGTGGCGGAAGGCGTCGAGCAGGGCTTGGGCGCGGAGAACGACGAACGTCGTGCTCGCCAGCAGAGCAGTACCGAACAGGATGCCCGCGGCCAGCGCGATACTGCCTGAGGTCGAGTCGCCGCTGGCGACGACTGCGGTGGACCAGTGCCCAAGGTGGGCGAGGATGGGGACGCGCACGAGCGCGGCCATCGCGAGCAGGCCGAGGGCGCCGCAGCTCGTGGCGGCGAGGATGACCGCGGCGAGTGCGAGCAGCCAGGTGGCGTAGCGCGGGTGCAGGCGTGCGGTGGCCGCCCTGGCCAGCGGCACCGCGGCCAGCGGGAAGAGGAGGGTGAGATAGACGAATATGCGCACGGACTATCCCTGTCCGCCCTCGGTGGCGGGCGTCTCGCGGGTGTCGAGGACGGTGCGCAGCAGTTGTTCGTCGTTATCTGACAGGTCCTTGACGAACCTGGAGAGCACCGCGCGCCGGTCTCTGGCGGCGTCGAGCATGGCCGAGAGCCGCCGGGCGGCCAGGCCCGCCTCGTCGGCCGCCGGCGCGTAGCGGTAGGCGCGTCCGTCGCGTTCGCGGGTGAGCGCGTTCTTCTCGTACAGCCGGGTCAGGATCGTGACGACCGTGGTGTACGCGGGCTCGTCCGACCCGGTTTCGCCATGTGCGATCAGCCGTTCGCGCACCTGGGCGGGGTGGAGCGGTTCGCCCGCCTCCCACAGCACGTCGAGGACGGCTGCTTCGAGGGTTCCGGGGGCGCGGCGCGGCGCGCGTGCGCCCGGATCGCGCCGCACCTTGCGCGCTGACGTCATCCGCCGCTCCATTCCGATCGGAGGCCATCGAGTGGCTCAGGGCTCGGCAACTCTACGCAATTGTAGATTTCCCGGCCCGGGTTCGGTCACCGGCTCCGTTCAGGCTCAATGACCTCGGCGGAGGGGCGCCCGGAGGCGGCGGCCGGGGGCTTCGGCGCGGCCGTGAGCAACGGGCGCAAGGGCGTGGACTCCAGCGCCCGGACGAGGCGGATGAGCGGGCGGCGGACCAGGAGCCAGCCGCCGAGCACGATCAGAGTGCTGAGGAAGATCGCGGCGGCCACGTCGTGCGGGTAGTGCTGTCCGAGGTAGACCCGGGAGAAGCCTTCGAGCAGGGCGAGCACCGCCGCGGCAACGCCGAGCCGGCGGTCGACCAGCCACAGCCCGGCCGCGAGGGCGACGGCCACGGTGGTGTGGTCGGACGGGAAGGAATAGTCGGTCAGCCCGGGGCAGGCCTGGACCGTGGCCACGTGGATGGCGAGGCAGGGCCTGGACTCGTGGAAGACCTGCTTGAGGCCGAGCCCGCAGCCGATCGCGATCACGGTGCCGATCCCGAGCCACGCCACGGCGGCCGTCGCCGCCCGGTCGGTGCGGGCGCGCGCCGTCCACCAGGCGTAGAGCGCGATCAGGGCGAGCAGGCCGAACGAGGCGCTCGTGTAGAGCGTCATGGGGCCCTGCAGCCAGGCGGTGTGCTGGGCGAATGCGGTGATCGAGCGGTACCAGCCGTCGTCGGCGGTGGTGACCGTGGAGGCGGCAGGGGCGGCGAGCGCAAGGATCATGGGCTTCGGTCGTCTCTTCTCGCGGCGGGTCTCGTGCACTTCCCGGGCACTCGGTGCGGGCGAGGGCAGCGCGCACCAGGGCAACTACAAGGATGTAGAAGTTGGCCCGAGTGTAGACGAACGCGGGTGGCCAGGCGAATGCCGAGTGTCTTCCGAGTGAACCACGCAGGTCGCGGGGTTCTGTGGCAGACTGCGCCGCAGTCACCGGCCCGTGGACCCCGGGCTGCTCCGTATCGCAGAACTACTACACGCGCATAGAAGAAATCTTGGCGCGGACCGACCGTGAGGCAGGCGCAGTGGATCCGTTCTCCGCGAACTCGCTGCTGAGTGCGGCGGGGCCGCACGCGGCCGCCACTGTTCGCGGTGCTGCTGATCGAGCCGGCACGCGCTCGCCCTGGTCGGCCTGGGCATCTATGTACTGCTCACCCGCGCGCTCTCACACTCATCCTAGGTCCGGCGTCATCGCTGCCGCGGTGCGGGCGAAGAAAGCGCGGGCGGAGATTAGCAGCAACACCGGCACGCCGATGTCCGCGATCAGGCTGCGCACCAGCAGTGTGTGGTCGTGTGCGGCGGTCGTGACGCTGTATCCGATCGTCGCGATCAGCACGGCCCAGCAGGCGAACCACGCCCAGCGCTCCCCGCGCCGGAACGGGATGAGCACCAGGAGCAGGAAGAGCAGGGCGAAGTTCAGGACGTGCAGCGCATAGCCGTGCTCCCCGGGCGTGATGTACCGGGCGGTGCCCTGGGCCGAGGATGTCAGGGCACGTCAGTATCCTGCGCGACGCGCTGGCTGAGAAGGGGCCCGGGCGCAGCGCGTGAACCACGCGCTGCGCCGTGCTGTCCCTAGTGTTCGGACAAGATGTGCCGAGCCTCGCGCGCCGCGTAGTACACCAGCACGTATCCCGCCAGCGGGTCGGCCCACCACCAGCCCAGGCCGATGTTCAGGACCAATCCGACCAGCACGGCCACGGCGAGGATCCCGTCGACGAGGGTGACCCTGCCCTCGGTCTTGAGAACCGGGTTCTCGAGTGCGGCGCCGGTGCGCGCCTTACCCGCAGCGAGCGCGAACATCACCGCCGCGGTCACCGCCGTCCACGCGATGCCGAGGACCGAGTGCTTCGGGTGGTACCCGATCGAGAGCACGATCGTGGACTGCACGAGCAGATAGAGCGCCAGAACGACGAACGCGGCGCCGATCAGGCTCAGTGCTCGGCGCTGCCGCTCCTCGCCACGGCCGGCCAGCTCCCAGACAACCACAATGGACGCGCCGATCTCCACCAGCGAGTCCAGACCGAACCCGGCCAAAGCCACCGAACGCGCGCTGATCGCAGCGATCACGAGGACCACCACGCCCACCACATTCCATGCCAGTGTGGTGTATTCCAAGGTGAAGCCTCGCTTGAGCAGTGCCGGGCGCATGCGGTCGGGAGCAGTGGTCACCGGCAGATCATGCCACGCTGAATTGGACACCCCACGCCCTGGTCGAACCGGGCCCATCGGCATGATCGACTCTGTTATCGAGCCCGACGGGTCGGACCCGATCCCCTCGGCGACGACCCGTCAACATGCGCCGGATACCCCGCCCCCACGACCGATGACAGTGGGTAGGCGCGGAGATACACTCGGAACACCTTTGGACGTTCGGCGGCGTGATGACCACGGAGTACCTGCGCGGCGAGGTGCTGCTGCTCCTGGAGTGGGCGCAGCGCGTGGCGCCGTGTTGCCGTGGGGCGGAAAATGCCGTGACGGCGCTGAGTCGCGAGGCGCAGTCGGGTCCGGTCGATGATCTCTCGTGGGTTCTGGAACGCGCTGTGCCGATCGTCGAGGCGTGGTGCTGGGATTCCTTGGCCGCGGGTGACGCTGCGGTCTTCCGCCGTCGCTGCCAGGTGGCCGCCGCGCTCTACGACTTCGGGATCTGCTCTAATCTGCTGGCCCGCCGCGGCGCCGAGAGCCCGGGCGCATCCTCAACGATCTGGAGAAACGGAGCCTGGCCATGACCACCGAGTCCGTGCAGCAGCCTTCCGAGGCCCAGATCGCGGTGCACTGGCGGGAGGAGGAGTACTTCTACCCGCCCGCCTCCTTCATCGCGCAGGCCAACGGCACCGATCCGGGATTGTTCGACCGGTTCTCGCTGGAGAACTTTCCGGAGTGCTTCAAGGAGTACGCGGACCTGCTGGACTGGGACGCCTACTGGCACACCACCTTGGACACGTCCAATCCGCCGTTCTGGAAGTGGTTCGTCGGCGGACGCCTGAACGCCTGCGTCAACTGCGTCGACCGGCACCTGCCGTCCCGCGCGAACCAGGCGGCGCTGATCTGGGTCCCGGAACCGGAGACCGAGGCGACCGCGGCGATCACGTATCGGGAGCTGTGGCGACGGGTCAACGAGTTCGCGGCGCTGCTCAAGGGTTTCGCCGGGGTGGAAACCGGCGACCGGGTCACCTTCCACCTGCCGATGGTGCCGGAGTTGCCGGTCTCGATGCTCGCCTGCGCCCGGCTCGGCGTGATCCACTCCGAGGTGTTCGGAGGGTTCTCCGGCCCCGCGTGCGGCGGGCGGATCGCGGATTCCGGCAGCAAGATCCTGGTGACGATCGACGGCTACTACCGCGGCGGCGAGCTGATCGACCACAAGGCCAAGGCCGACGAGGCGGTCGCGACCGCGCGCGAGCAGGGCGTGGAGATCGAAAAGGTCCTGGTGTGGCGGCGGCACCCCGGCGTCTACAGCTCGAAAACGCCCATGGTCGAGGGCCGCGACTTCTTCGTCGACGAGATCCTGCCCGAGTACCGCGACGCGCTGGTCGATCCGGTCTCGATGCCGGCCGAGGCGCCGCTGTTTCTGATGTACACCTCCGGGACCACCGGCAAGCCCAAGGGCTGCCAGCACTCCACCGGCGGCTACCTGGCGTATGTCGCCGGGACCTCGAAGTACTACCAGGACATCCACCCGGACGACACGTACTGGTGCTTCGCCGACATCGGCTGGATCACCGGGCACTCCTACATCGTCTACGGCCCGCTCTCCCTGGGCACGACGTCCGTGATGTACGAGGGCGCACCCACCTATCCGGATCCCGGCCGGCCGTGGCGGATCGCCGAACGTCTGGGTGTCACCACGTTCCACACCGCGCCGACCACGATCAGGATGCTGCGGAAGCTGGGGCCGGACGAGCCCGCGAAGTACGACTACCGGTTCAAGCACATGACCACGGTGGGCGAGCCGATCGAGCCGGAGGTGTGGCGCTGGTACCACCAGGTGGTCGGCAAGGGCCAGGCGGTGATCGTGGACACGTGGTGGCAGACCGAGAACGGCGGTTTCCTCGGCTCGACCATGCCGGCGCTCCAGCCGATGAAGCCGGGCAGCTGCGGCCCCGGCGTGCTGGGCATCCACCCGGTGATCTACGACGAGAACGGCGAGGAGGTCCCGGCCGGGTCCGGCAAGGCGGGCAACATCTGCATCCGCAACCCGTGGCCCGGCATCTTCGAGACCATCTGGGGTCAGCCGGAGCGGTTCGTGCAGACGTACTACGCCAAGTACAACCGCGACCCGAAGTCCACCGACTGGCTTGACTGGCCGTATCTGGCCGGCGACGGCGCGGTCCAAGCCGCCGACGGCTACTTCCGGATCCTCGGCCGCGTCGACGACGTGATCAACGTGGCCGGGCACCGGCTGGGCACCAAGGAGCTGGAATCGGCGACCCTGACCGTTGAGGAGATCGCGGAGGCCGCCGCGGTCCCGGTCATCGACGAGCTGCGCGGCCGGGCGGTGGAGATGTACGTCGCGCTCAAGCCGGGACTTACCCCGGCAGTCGATGAGATCGAGGCGAAGGTCACCGCCGCGATCGAGCGGGAGATCGGCAAGATCGCCCGGCCGAAGAACGTGTGGATCGTCCCGGACATGCCCAAGACCCGATCCGGCAAGATCATGCGCCGGGTGATCGCCGCGGTCTCCAACTTCACCGACATCGGCGACGTCACCACCCTGGCCAACCCGGAGATCGTCGAGTCCATCCAACACAAGGTCCAGGCCGCGAAGCTCGAACGCGGCCAGAGCCCGATCGAACTGACCCCCGAGCAGATCGCCGAGATCCAGGCCTTCGGCAGCGTTGAATAAGCCCGCCGATGCTCGGGCTCGTTTGGAATCCGTCGCGCCCCAACCGGGCTCGGCTTGAGTTGCGGATGCCCAGACCGAGGCTGAGCCCGGGGCAGTTCTCGTGCGGGAGCATCCGGGCCAGATCTCGCCGGTGGCGCACCAGGTAGTTGGCGAGCTCCGGTGGGCCCAGGTCGGTCAGCCCCGGTTCAGGCGGCGGCATCGTCAAGGCTGTTCGCGCGCTCGACACCGTGGTTGGTCGCGGCATCGTTCATCGGGATCAGGAGGCTGTAGTCGCCGTCATAGCGTCGGTAGAGCAGGCGGGCTTGGCCGGTGGCGGGGTCGGCGAACAGCAGGAACGGCAGCAGCGTCGTGTCCAGGCGCGCGGCGGCCGCGGCGGGCACCAACTCCGGCGCCGCCTTCGTGTCCGCGACCAGGGGCAGGTCGGCGGTGTGCGGTGGCGCGGTCCGCCGGACAAACGCGACGCGGTAGCCGAGTGGTCCGCCTCGATAGATTGAGCGGCGACACCGCTCTCGGCCACGCCCTGGCCTACGCCCGCGCCGTCGAGGACGCTGCCGGCATCACCGTGCCCCAGCGCGCCGAGGCCGCCGCGCCCTGCTGCTCGAACTCGAACGCCTGCACAACCACGCCACCGACATCGGCATCGCAGAAGGCTGGCGCGGCACCATCGTGCACCGCATCGAGACCGCCCCCGACGGAACCCTGGACCGCGTGAAAATCGTCGACCCCTCATTCCTGAACTGGCCCGCCCTCCCGGTCGCCCTCCAAGGAGCGATCGTCCCGGACTTCCCCCTGGCCAACAAGAGCTTCAACCTCTCCTACGCCGGCAACGACCTCTAGCCGCCAGCCGCCGCGCCGGTGGCGCAGCCTACCCGCCTTCCCCCGGGCTGGTCGGCGCCTGCAGTTCGGCGAGCAGTTCGCGCCGATCGGTCAAAAGGTCGGTCAGGATCCGGCGCGCGGCGAGCATCAACTCGGACACATCCGCCCCCGCGAGCGCGTAGACGACGGTCGAGCCCTCCCGGGTCGCGGTCACGATCCCGTAGCGGCGCAGCACGGCGAGCTGCTGGGAGAGGCTGGAGGCCTCGATCTCGATCTCGGCGAGCAGGTCGCGCACCGCCTTCGGCCCCTCGCACAACAGCTCCAGGACCCGGATGCGCACCGGATGCGCGAGAGTGCGGAAGAACTCCGCCTTCGCCTGATACAACGGTACCGACACCGCTACCACCTCTCCAGCCACCAGCGCGAGGCCCGGCACGGTGCGCGCGACCCTTCCCGGCGCCCGGCGCCCCCGACTCCGGCCGGTTCCGGCCGCTCCCGCGCCCGTGAAGCAGTTCCATCATGTAGCAAACTGAAGAGTTCTTCAACCGCTACGCCGGGCCACCACCCATCGCCACGCCGCGGCGCGCGGCGTGGCTCACGTGCCCGCCGCGCCGTGTCCGGCGGATGCCGGTGCTGCTCCGGATGCGCACCACTTTGTTGAATGCCTATCGGAGAACTCCCGGCTCGTCTCTCAGCGACGCGAGGCTGACGCCCGCCACGCTCGCAAGCAGACAGCGACAGACAGAAAACGCGGCCGGATCGACACCAACCACGACGTGGCCCGCCAGGTCAGTGTTCGGCGACCGAGCCGGCGTTCCACGACTGGCCTGATCACGTCTCGAGACTGTTGACGGCCGCCCACAGACGCGCCTATAGTCAACGTATCAATTGATAAAGGGAGTAGTTGATAAGCATGGCGGTTGACGACACGGAGGAACGACTGGACCGCGCGTTCACCGCGCTCGGCGATCCCGTCCGGCGCGCGCTCGTCGCCCGCCTCTCTCGCGGCGACGCGACCGTTAACGAACTCGCCGCACCTTTCACGATCACCAAGCAGGCGGTCTCCCGGCACATCCACGTGTTGGAGGTGGCGGGCCTGATCACCCGCAGCAAGGACGCCCAGCGGCGTCCCTGCCACCTGAACGCGGCCGCGTTAGAGGAGCTGACCAGCTGGATCGACACATACCGGCTGGAGATCGAGCGGCGCTACCGCAGACTCGACGCGGTCCTGGACACCATGGAGGAGCAGGAGAAATGAACGAGACCACGATCACCGCCCGGCCCGGGACCCCGTTTATCGAGGTAGTCCGCGAGTTCGACGCGCGCCGCGAGCGGGTGTTCCGGGCGTGGACCGACCCCGAACTGGTGGCGCAGTGGCTCGGCCCGCGGGGCCTGACGATGAAGCTGTTCGAGTTCGACGCAAAACCCGGCGGCAGCTACCACTACAGCCACGCCGACGAGCACGGCGAGTACGGCTTCCGCGGCGTCTTCCACAACGTGATCCCAGACGAGCTGATCATCCAGACATTCGAATACGACGGCGCGCCGAACCAGGTCAGCCTGGACACGACGACGTTCGAAGACCTTGTCGGTGGCCGCACCCGGGTGCACGGCCGCAGCATTTACACGAGCGTCGAGCACCGCGACGCGATGATCGCCAGCGGCATGGAGCACGGCCTGCGCGAGTCGATGCAGCGCCTGGAGGAGGTGCTGGCACGATGACCGGCCAAGTGATCGTCGATATCACGATGTCGCTCGACGGATACGTGACCGCGCCCGGCGCGGACGTCGACCACGGGCTCGGCGTCAACGGCGAGCCGCTGCACGCCTGGGTGTTCTCCGGCGCGCCCGAGGACGGCGAGATCCTCGACGACATGACCGCACGCACCGGCGCCGTGATCATGGGCCGCCGGTTGTTCGACGTCGTCGACGCCCCGCACGGCTGGAACGAATCGATCGGCTACGGTGCGGACCGCAACGCGCCACCACCGGTGTTCGTGCTCACCCACCAGGCACCGCAGACCTGGCGGCTCGGCGACCGCTTCACCTTCGTCACCGACGGGCTGCGCAGCGCCCTGGACCAGGCCCGCGCGGCGGCAGGCGAGAAGGACGTCGTGGTCATGGGCGGCGGTGCGGTCTGTTACGAGTTCCTCGCCGCGGACTTGGCGGACATCCTGAACATCCATCTCTCACCGATCGTGCTCGGCGGCGGGACGAGGCTGTTCCCGGCACACGACGCGAAAAGGCTTCGGCTGGAGCAGATCGACATCGTGTCCACCCCCTCGGCCCACCACCTCTCATACCGGGTGATCACCTGAGCCGACCGAAGGCTCGTACCGGTCCGCACATGCGGCGAGCGCCCAGCCGGACACATTTCGGCAGGGAGCCCCACTCAAAGCCTGGGGAGATCCATCGAGCAGATCCGGCCTGCACGGTGAGCACGAACTGGGGAAAATCAAAGAGGCTCATCAGCGCCAGGGCGTAATGCCCGTCGAAGCGGCGGCGAAGTAGACTGCCCGGCCACTCTCGTGGTCATCGAAGAACAGGTGGGGCATCCGCTCCATTGCCTTCACGGCGCCGTGGCCACGCCGGGCCCGGGGCGCGCGGCTCGGGTAGTGCCGAGGGTCCCTAGTATTTCCGAGTTGAATAATTCTTCAGCTCGCTACATGATGGAGCCGTTCTGGGGCCGGGATCCGTTGCCGCCCTGCACCACGCGGAAGGGCTTCATGGACCCCGACATCGCCGGGCTGCGCCGGCGCCTGGACCGTGCCTCGCGCGTGCTGTACTTCGCCGAGGCCGCCGGGGACGAGAGCGCAGCGAGGCTCGCCGGCATGGTTCTGGCCGAACTGCTGGATCAGGCCGAGCAGTACGGCATCGATACAGCACCTTGCTCCATCCGAGCCCCGCGCCCCGGCCCGCGCGCGGCGGGCAGGCCCGCGTGAGCCTGCAGTGGCGCTACGAGCGGCTGGACGACCTCGGGGTCTTCGCGCTCACCGGGCGTCTGGACACCGACACCGCCCCGTGGTTCGCCGGCGCGCTCACCTGGCCGCTCTCCCGCGGCACCGGCCCGGTCATCCTGGACCTGACCGCCCTCGACGGCTGGGACGACGCGGGCCGCCAGGCGATCTCCACGGCCGCGCGCCGCCTGGCCACCAGCGCCCGGCAACTCGAGATCGCCGCCGCCCCACCCGACCTCGCACGCTCCGTCACCGGCGACCCGCGCGCGCCGATCACCATCCACCCCGACTTGGCCAGTGCGCTTCGCGCCCACGGCGCCGTCGCCCCCGATCCCGGCGGGCGCCGCGTCTGGCAAACGACCGACTGGCCCGCCGCCGAGCCGACGGAACACACCTGACGCGCGACCCTCGGTCAGAGACTGCTGGTACGCCGAACCCGCCCAACACCGAGTATGTAATTGAAGAACCCTTCACTTCGTCATATCCTGGCGCCGGGGCGGGAAGGCCCATCCCCGGCGCCGCTCCCACACCCCTTGCGAGGCACGATGCGCTGCATGATCGCCGGATACCCCTTCGACCTGGAGACGCGCGAGGTGGAAGCCGCCATGCGCGGCGTCGAGCCCGAGCCGATCCGCGGCGCGTGCGCCCAGATCAGCGGCCGCTGGTACCCCGTCATGCAGATCGGTGCGAAGGTCACCGGCCAAGACCGGCGCGACTTCACCAGCGCGGAGGTCTACCGAGCGCTGATCAGCCTCGGCCTGCCCTGTCGACCCACGCCTCCCGCGGCGTCCTGACACGCGCGTCGGCCCGACCCGGAACAGGAGACCGGCATGCCAGGGCACAGCGGCCCGAACGAAGCTGCGCGGCACGGCGCCTGCACCCCGCCAGCCCACGAGAACGCAGAGATCTACGAAACACTGCGCACCGTGCTGAGCGAGAAATTCGACATCGAGCCCGCGCGCGTCGGCCCCGAGGCGAGCCTCGAAGACCTCGGCCTCGACTACCTTGCAGCCGTCGAAGTACTCACCGAGCTTCAAGACGCTCGCCACCTGCCGGCGGGCCGGAGTCTGGTGCTACCGCCGGGCGCCACTCGCGCGCATCTCGTCGAGCAGTTCGGTACCGATGCCGACGCCCTTAAGTCTGACCCCTGATACACCGATACTCCAGTTAGACCAACGCCTGCCAAATCCGAGCCACAGATCGTCATCACCGCCCGGCCGCTGGAACCGCGACCGCTTGCCTCCGGCCAGCCGAATGGACTCACCACCGGGCACACCAGGACCACTGCCGGCAGTGCGATGAACAGCGCCTCTGCAAGCACGCTGGTCATAACCGAAGCCTTTCTGCGTGGCAGAGATCTCGCCTCCATCGAAGCGGATCGCCAAGGCTCCAGGCGCGCCGACCGGTGCGCAGAGCAGGTCAGCTTGCGCGGGTAGTGCAGATGCCCGTACGGACCTCGCCACGCGGCCCCGCTGACCAGAAGCGGCAGCCGGTAGGATTGCGGGTGGCGCCCGGAGGGTGCCGCCGGGTCCGCGGGGAAGGACTGAGTCCACCTCCGAATCACGACGCACGAGTCACTTATGGCCTCGTCGCGGTGATGCCTGCATGGATCGGCGCCGGCCTCGCGGACTGGTGGCATCACCGGCGCACCCGGATCGCGGATACGTCCGGCACCCGGGAGTCCGCGATTCTTTGCCTGATGATGGCGGAGGCCGCCGTGCCCACCATGCTGGGTCTGTTCTGCCAGGTCGATGCCGAAGTGCTGGCGACAGCGGGCGCGGCCGTCGCAGTGCGCGAGGCTATGGCGTGCGCGGATGTGGCCTTTGCGCAGTCTCGCTGCCGCGTCTCCCCGGGCGAGCAGCAGATCCACAACTTGCTCGAAGTCGTTCCGATGGCCGCGACCGCCCTACTCGTCGCCTTGCGCTGGGACCAGGCCGCGGCGCTGGCGGGCCGCGAGCGTGCGCGGCCGGACTTGCGCCTGCACGCCACGATGCGTGGGTGATCGCGATCAGGGCGTTCGGGTCGCCCCCGTAGTCCGTGCTCAGTCTCGTGCGCTCTTCGTCGTCCGGTAGCCTCGACCACCAGCCGTGCCGTCTTGAATGCCAGCGCCCGTCCCTCTTCCGGGCTGCCGGTGATCAGGCTGTTGCCGGGAACGAACTGGCCGTCGCGCACTTCGTTCTCCAGCTCCGCCGGTGCGAGACGCCTGGTAGAGTGTTGATATGCGTGACGCCTATCACGAGCAGCTCGATTCGGTCGGCCACACTCTGGTGGAGATGGCCGGGCTGGTCGG
The DNA here is from genome assembly GCF_035552695.1 of Actinospica sp. Lineage (NCBI taxonomy): Bacteria > Bacillati > Actinomycetota > Actinomycetes > Catenulisporales > Actinospicaceae > Actinospica > Actinospica sp. The sequence continues at coordinate 20,070 of NZ_DASZKT010000188.1, read as the reverse complement.
CCAGGCGCTTTCGCGCGCCACCCGTGCGCTACTCGACGCCGATCTCCCGAGCGCCGAGGCGGTGATCTCCGCCGACGATGCGGTCGATGCGCTGCACCGGGGTTTGGACGTGCGCACCCTGGATCTGATTGCGCGGCAGCAGCCGGTGGCCGGTGATCTGCGCACCCTGGTCGCCTCACTGCGGATGAGCGCGGATCTGGAGCGGATGGGGGATCTCGCGCGGCATATCGCGAAGGTGGCCCGGATGCGCTATCCGGAGTGCGCGGTGCCCGAGGATTTGCGGCCGACCTTCGCGCGGATGGGTGAGATCGGGGCCGAGCTGGCGGACAAGGTCGCGCGTATCGTCGAGGATCAGGACGTTGAGGCGGCCCGCATGCTCGAGCGGCAGGATGACGTGGTCGACCGGCTGCATCGCGCGGTGTTCAACGCGTTGTTGTCGAAGGAGACCGCGTACACGATCGAGGCGGCGATCGATGTGACGCTGCTGAGCCGCTACTACGAGCGGTTCGCCGACCACGCGGTCTCGGTCGCGCGCCGGCTGGTATTCCTGGTCACCGGCGGGGACGAATAGCCGTACGCGCCCTCGCGCGTTGTGCCGAACCGGTCCGTGCGCCGTCGGCGCAAGCCCTAGACGGGCGCCGTTGCGCGGGGGTGTGGGCGGGCCTGGTTCGTCTGCAGAACCGGAGCCGCGTGGCCGTGTTCCACACGCTGTAGACACGCCGAAAGCAACTCCCGAGCGCCCGCGATCTCGAACAGGTGTCGCAGCTGCTCGCTCGCGCCGACCACCTTGAACTCCCTGCCGTGTTCGCGGGCGGTCCGGTTCGCCTGGGCAAGCTCGTGCAGCCCGGCGCAGTCGCAGAACCCCACGTCCGATACATCGACCACCACCGACGCCAGTCCACGTTCCAGGCACTGCTCGAGCGCCCTGTGCAACACCGGTACGGCGGACAGGTCGATCTCCCCCCTCAGCGACAGCTCGGTTCCCTGAGCGGCTGACTCGATCCGCGCACGCAGCACACGGCACGTCATGACCTGGCGATTTACGATGTTCGAGGTGTTCACGGCGATAACCTCTTCTCGAAGACCGGGCTGCTGGAGGTGGACAACACCGCGCTGTCGAGTGGACGGGCCCGCGCTGTCGGACGTCGACGGGCCCGTAGGAGTAGCTTCACTCCCATCCGGATGGCTGTCAATCGACTCATGAGTTATTGCTCAGGTATCCGAGTCCGCGGTAGCGTCCCAAGAGTGAGATCGGCGAGCGCGGAAGGCAGTTGGACGATCCTGACCGGACACGGCCACGTGCTGGTCGAAATCGCCCGCAACCCCGAGGCCCGGGTCAAGGAGATCTGCCAGGCCGCGGGCATCACCGAGCGCACCGCACATGCGATCATCGCCGACCTGGAGAAGGCCGGCTACCTCGCCCGCACCCGCGCGGGCCGGCGCACCCGCTACGTCGTCAACCCGGACGCCCCCTTCCGCCACCACAGTCAGGACAGCTATCTCGTCGGCCCGCTGCTGCAAGTGCTCACCGCCCCGGGCACGGCGGCGCGCGAGCTTGATCCGGGCCATACGGACACCTGAGGACCCCGTGCTGTTCGAGAGCCGGTTCTGCCAAGATCGCCGGCCGGGGGGCGGGACGAGGTGAGCGGGGCAGACATGATCGGCCGAAGACTCCTGGAACGATTCGGGGCCGAGCTCACGGGCGCAGCAGCACCTTGATGGCACGGCGCTCGTCCATGGCCCGGTAGGCTTCGGCCGCCTGGTCGAGGGGCAGGGTCAGGTCGAAGACCTTGCCGGGATTGATCCGGCCGGCCAGCACATGGTCGATGAGCTCGGGCAGGACGGCGCGCACGGGGGCGGGGCCGCCGCGCAGGGCGACGTGCGAGTAGAACAGTTCCTGGCCGTCGATCTGCACGTCGTGCGGGACGCCGACGAATCCGACGTTGCCGCCGGGGCGGGTCGAGCGCAGTGCCTGCTGCATGGACTCCGCGGTACCAACGCATTCGAGCACTGAGTCCGCGCCGACGCCGTCGGTCAGCTCCCTGATCCGGGCGATGCCTTCCTCGCCGCGTTCGGTGACGATGTCGGTGGCGCCGAATTCGAGGGCGAGCGCTTGGCGAGAGGCGTGTCGGCTCATCGCGATGATGCGTCCGGCGCCGAGTTTCTTCGCGGCGATCACGCCGCACAGGCCGACTGCCCCGTCACCGACCACTGCGACGGTCGCGCCAGGCTTGACCTCGGCGGCCACGGCGGCGTACCAACCGGTGCCCATGACATCGGAGCAGGCCAGCAGGCTCGCGACCTGCTCTTCGCACGGTTCCTCGGGCAGGGCGACCAGGGTGCCGTCGGCCAGCGGGACCCGAAGGCGCTCGGCCTGGGCGCCGCCCACGAACTCCCGGTGCAGGCACGAGGTGTGGTAGCCGGCGCGGCAGTTCGGGCAGGTGTTGTCGGAGGCGAAGAAGGAGCCGATGACGTACTGGCCGGGCTTGATGTTCGCGACCTCGTCGCCGACCTCCTCGACGACGCCGAGGTACTCGTGCCCGATCGGGTGCGGTTCGTCCACCGGGTTGATGCCCCGGTAGTCCCACAGGTCCGAACCACACACGCAGGTCGCGACGATGCGCAGGATTGCGTCGGTGGGCTGGACCATGCTCGGGTCGGAGACGTTCTCCACCCGGATGTCCCCGGGCTTGGCGATGATCGTTGCGCGCATGGTGATCCTCTGCGTTCGTGCTGGATTCGGCTACGGGACTCGCGTGCTCTTGCGTCGGCCGTGGTACTCGGCGTCGGTGACGTGCTCGAGCCAGGTGTTCTCCGGGGCGCCGTCCGGACCGGGGTTCTCCCACAGGGCGAGGTGGATCATGAATTGGTCGGGGGCGGCGCCGTGCCAGTGTTCCTCGCCCGGCGGCGTGTAGACGATGTCGCCGGGGTGGGCCTCGACGATCTCGCCGCCGCGGGACTGGATCAGTGCGATGCCCTCGACGATGTACAGGGTCTGGCCCAGTCCATGCGAGTGCCACGCGGTGCGTGCACCGGGCGCGAACTTGACCATGTTGGCCCGCGCGCGGGAAGGCTCCTCGCCGCGGTAGATGACGTCGAACCAGGCGTCGCCGGTGAACATCTCGGCCGGGGCCTTCGTCGTCGGGGGCTGCTTGAGCAGTTCCATGCCGCGCTCTCTCTTGTCGATCTGGTGTCGGTTGGTGTGCGCCTGCTGACCATAGGACCGGAGGCGGCGGCGATGAGGGAGTCCGCGCTGTGAGGGGTACCGGCAGGGACCCTCAAGCGACCGGGCACGCCAAGGAGCCGCCCGGAACTCGGAAGCTGAGTGGCGAGGTGGCATCTTGAGCGATGCTCGTACTACGACGCTCGCGCTACGACGCGGGCTGTACTGGGGCGACGGTCAGGTTGCCCGCTCGGTCTCGGCGGCTTGCGTGTCTTCCTCGGCAGCGGTGGCGCACCAGCTGGCCAGCAGCTTGAGCCCGTCCTCGGCCGCACTGCCCGGCGCCGCGGTGTACGTCGCTATCTGCAGCCCGCTCTCGTCCGGAAGCAGCATCGTCTCGTGGTCGAGATCCAGGTCGCCGACCACCGGATGCCGGAACCGCTTCGTGCCGTCGCGGAAGACGTGCACGTCGTGTGCGCCCCACAGGACGCGGAAGGCGTCGCTGCGGGTGGAGAGTTCGCCGATCAGGTTCGACAGCTCCCGGTCGTAGGGGTTTTTAGCGGCCTCGACGCGCAGCGAGCCCACGACGATCCTCGCGATCCGCTCCCAGTCGCGGTGGAAGCGCCTGCCCGCGGGACTGAGGAAACAGAAGCGGGCCGAGTTCGCCCCGCAGGCGGGATCCGCGTACATCTCGGAGAACAGCGCACGTCCGAGGGTGTTGGCGGCCACGAAGTCGAACCGGTTGTTGCGTACGATCACCGGCACCGTCGGCATTGCGTCCAGCATCCGCTGCACCGTGGGCCGCACGCCCGACGCGGCGGGGCGGCGGCGGGCCCGGGCAGGTGGGGTGTTCGCGGCCCGTGCCAGGTCGTAGAGGTGTGCGCGCTCGGTCTCGTCGAGCCGCAAGGCCCGCGCGAGCGCGTCGAGGACACTGTCGGAGATCCCGCCGAGGCTGCCGCGCTCGAGCCGGGTGTAGTACTCGACGCTCACCCCGGCGAGTTGCGCCACCTCACCGCGACGCAGCCCGGCGACCCGACGCGTGCCGTACACGGGCAGACCGGCCTGCTCCGGCGTGATCCTGTCACGGCGGGTCTTCAAGAAATCGCGGATCTCCGCCCGGTTGTCCATACCTCAAGGCTATGCGCGAGCCGCCCTGCGTGGGGGACCCTGACAGTACCCCCACCGGCAGGGACTCCCGCGGCATGCCGACGAACGTTTGTCTGGATCTTGACGCACGCCAACGAGCGAAGGAGGCCCTCGATGCACCCCGCGCACGACTCCGGCCAGAAGGCCACGATCCCGAAGATCACGTTGAACGACGGTACGGCCATCCCCCGACTCGGCTTCGGCACGCTCCACGTGCAACCTGACCGCGAATCGTCCCCGGCGAACGTCGAGACGACCGCGAGTGTCGTCGGCATCGCCCTCGAAGCCGGCTACCGGCACATCGACACCGCGCAGGCCTACGGCAACGAGAGTGGCGTCGGCAGGGCGATCGCCACCAGCGGCATCCAACGGGAAGAGCTGTACATCACGAGCAAGCTCGCAAACCGCAACCACAGGCCGGACGACGTGCGGCGCTCCTTCGACCAGACGCTTGAAGACCTCGGCCTCGACCAGCTCGATCTCTTCCTGGTCCACTGGCCGCTGCCCACCCAGTACGACGGCGACTACGTCTCAACCTGGAAAGCCATCACCGGACTCGTCGCCGAGGGCCGCCTGCGTTCGGCAGGAGTGTCCAACTTCCAGCCCGAACACCTCGAGCGCATCGTCGCGGAGACCGGGATCGCGCCGGCGGTCAACCAGTTCGAGCTGCACCCGTACTTCACCAACCATGCCGCGTGCGCGGCATCGACGCGGCACGGCATAGCGATCGAAGCCCACAGCCCCCTCGGACACGACGGCAAGCCGCTCGCCGACGAGACGATCGCCGGTATCGCCGCTGCACGGCAGAAGACGAACGCGCAGATCATCCTGCGCTGGCACATTCAGCACGGCCACATCGTCATCCCGAAGTCATCCCGGCCCGAACGGATGCGGGAGAACCTCGACGTGTTCGACTTCGAACTGTCCGCCGAGGAGATCGCGTCGATCGACGCGCTCGACAAGGGCGCGAGCGGACGCTCCGGCCCGAACCCGGACACCTTCGACAACCTCCGCTTCTGATCCGGACCGGCATCGCGTCGGCTGCGGAATCGTTCGGGCGGGTCGGTCGCCGCGTGTGCGGCGATCGACCCGCCCAGCCGATTTCGCGCGATGCCACTCAGTCGCCGCGAGCCCGGGCGAGAGGCGGCACTACGGCTGCTGGGTCCATTTCTGGTTGCCGGCGCCGTTGCAGGTCCAAATGTCCACCGCGGTGGCGTTCGCGGTGCCCGCGCCGGTCACGTCGAGGCAGAGCCCGGACTGGCGGCCGACGAGGGTGCCGTTGGAGTCGAGGGTCCAAAGCTGGTTGGCGCCGCCGTTGCAGCTCCAGATGTCCACCTTGGTTCCCGCGGCTGTGGCCTGGTTGGGGACGTCGAGGCACTTGTTGCCGTAGACCTGCAGCTCACCGTTCGAGAGAAGAACCCATCCCTGGTTGGCGCCGCCGTTGCAGTCCCAGATGTCCAGCAGGGTCCCGTTGGTCGTGGAGTTGCTGGGCACGTCGAGGCACCGGTTCGAGCCGGCGCCGATCCAGCCGCCGCCCAGGTCGATGGTGCTGTAGGTGACGGAGTTGAGGCCGCTGCTTCGCAGCGGGCCGCCACTGAACACCTCGAGGCTGTGGCCGTCGGACAGTGGGACCATGCCGCGGCTATAGCCGGCGGTGACGTTGGAAGGGATCTCCGTCCACGTGTTCGCGGCGCCGTCTTGGGTGTTCAGGAACAACTCGCCGGTGCTGTTGGCGCTGACGACGAGTGTGCCGTCCGTGCCGCCGGTGGGCATCCACACGACGTACGGGGAACTGGTGGGGGTGGTGCCGCCGGTCGTCTTCAGCGGGATGCCGGTGGCTGATCCGAAGTCCAACGGGTTGGCGGAGATCTTGTAGTACACGGCGTAGTTGCCGTTGGGAGATCCGCCGTACTCGTAGGTCATGATGTAGTCGCCGTTGCCCATCTGCGCGACGGTCGCCATGCCGGGGCGGGCACTGTACGGCGACACCGCCACGTCGTTGACGACGGAGCCCCAGGTGACGCCGTCCGCCGAGACCTGGTGCACGAGCTTCTGCCCGTAGCTGGGGTCGCGCTGGTCGGAGTAGTAGACGACGAGCTGGTTGTTGTACACCATCAGGAACGGCTCCCACACGGGTGTGTAGCCGTTCGAGGAGATCGCCTGGCCGCCGGTCGCGATGTTGCTGACGAACGTCCAAGTCAGACCGTGGTCGGTACTGGCGTACATGTCGATCTTGGTCGCCGACCGGTCGGAGGGAACCGAGTCGCCCGCGGCGAGGATGGTTCCGGCGGGGAAGTTGCCGATCGCGGTGGGCAACTCGTACAGGAACGGCTCCCAGCGCATGCCCCAGCCGTTCTGCGTGTCGGCGATGCTGGAGATCTGGGTCCAGGTGTTGCCGTTGTCGGTGCTGCGGTAGATCGGGAAGACCGGAGTGCCCGAGGTGGACTGCTCGAAGGTGGCCAGCATGGTGCCGTTTGACGATCCGCTGTGCTGCAGCCGCAGCGCCCGCGGGTAGAGCGATCCCGGGGAGGGCGCGTTGGACGGCGGGGTATACATGGTCTGTGACGCGCGGGTGATCGCGTGCGCCGTCCCCGAGGCGGGGAGAACGAGCGTGACGCCGCCGGCGACCAGGGTGAATGCCAGGAGGAAAAGCGTGACGAGCCGGGAACGCGGAGCGGCGCCGGGTCTGGCGCCTGTCTGCGTGGGGGACATGTGCGCTCCTATATGCTTGCGATGAGGTGTTTTAAGCGCCCGTCCCTTGGGGGATCAGCCCAGTTCGAATGGGGCGGGAGTCTGGTTGGCGGCGCGTCGGCCGGCGCGAGGGAGCCGATGACGCTCCAGGTGCCGGTCGACGCGCTCACCGGCGGCCACGTGACGTGCCAGGTGTCCGGGCGTACGGGAGCACACCCTGCGGTTACGTCTCTCTCGGCCTGGCCATCATCCGGCGGAGGTCCTTCGATGACCTCTTCATGGCTATGGCTTCGGGGCCGGGGGTGCTGCTAGATCGCCGCGCTTCCCGCGCTTGAGTCCTGGCGGGGGCGCCGTCGAGGAGCGCAGGACCAGTTCGACCGGCGGGGGGCTTGCAGGTGGAAGATCCACGTCCGGCTTCTCGATGGCGTGCACAAGCAGCCTGAGTCCTTCCTTCGCCGCGGCGTCGAACGGCTGGCGCGCGGTGGTCAGGGGAGGAGTGACGTAGGCGAAGACGGGGTTGTCGTCGAATCCGACGACACTGACGTCTTCCGGTACGCGTCGGCCGGCTTGCACGAGTGCGTGGATCAGGCCGATGGCCATGTCGTCGCCTGCCGCGAACACCGCGGTCACGCTGGTGTCCGAAGCCAGTTCCCGGCCGGCGGCGTATCCGGATGCGGCCGACCAGTCGCCCTCGATGACAGGGGGCTGACTCCTGCCTCGTGCCCCAAGCGCCGTCTGCCATCCTTTGAGGCGGTCTCTTGCGGCGTACCAGCGTTGCGGACCGGCGAGATGGTGGACGGTCGTGTGGCCCAGATCCAGCAGATGATCGGTGGCCGCGCGTGCCAGGACGTCGGCGCCGACCCCCGCGGTCACCATGCGGGGGACGTCGAAGACCGGAGGCGCACCGAGGAAGAGGACGGGTACGTCGACGCGGACGGGGACTTCTCCGTCATCGACGGGCTCTGACACGACGATGCCGTCCACCCCCTGGTCGAGGAGTGAGTCGACGGCTCTGGCGATGCCTGCCGGCTCGCCTTCGAGCGTGCTGACCACGCGCAGGGCGTAACCGGCGTCCCGAACGGCTCGCTCGATCCCGACCAGCAGCGAGGCGACGCCGTATCCCGCGGTTCCGAGTGTCACCACGCCGATGGACCGGGTACGACCGGAGGCCAGCGCCCGCGCCGCGTTGTTGCGACGGTAGTCGAGCTCTTCGGCGGCCTCCAGAACGCGTCGGCGCACATCTGCTGAAACGTACGGCTCGTCGTTGAAGACCCGTGACACCGTCTTGCGTGAGACCCCCGCCAACTGGGCCACATCCGCACTGCGCGACACGGCGGAACCACCGCCGCGTCCCACTGCTCGGCTCATGATGTCTCCCTTGACAGCACGCCTGAATACTTCCGGGTCATGTATGACCGCGCGGTCATGTCTACACAGCGGGATGTCGTGTGTCAAGCGTCCTCGCACCACCCCGTCCACCCCGCGTGGCCTCTCGCCCAACCGCCGAACGGCCGGGCGAGAGGCGAGGCCTAGGCTACTTTCCGGCCCATTTCTGATTGCTCGCGCCGGTGCAGGTCCAGATGTCCACCGCGGTGGCGTTCGCGGTGCCCGCGCCGGTCACGTCGAGGCAGAGCCCGGATTCGCGGCCGACGACGGTGCCGTCGGAGTTGAGGGTCCATTGCTGGTTGGCGCCGGCGTTGCAGTCCCAGATGTCCACTTCGGTTCCCGCGGCTGTGGCGTGGTTGGGGACGTCGAGGCACTTGCTGCCGTAGACCTGCAGCTCGCCGTTCGACAGGTGGTTCCACTGCTGGTTGGCGCCGCCGTTGCAGTCGTAGATCTGCAGCAGCGTCCCGTTGGCCGCGGACTGGTCGGGCACGTCCAGGCACCGATTCGAACCGACGCCGCGCAGCACCGCGCCGCCGCCCGTACCGCCGCCGGGATTGCTGCCGACTCCCCAGCCGTATTGGAGCCGGTCGAGCCCGGACTGGTTGGTCAGACTCAGGGAGAGGTTCGTCCCGCTGCCGTTCAGTGATGTGATCGCGCAGGACGCGTTCTCGCAGGGGCCGGGGCCCACCGTCTGGGTGGTCTGCTTGACGCCCGTCCAGAGCACCGAACCGATGCCTTGACTGCGCACGGTGTCGGTGATCGCGTACATGTAAGACAGGAGGTTGGTTCCGTTCTTGGGACCGTCATAGTTGATGCCGGTGGTCATCGGGACCCCGAACTCGGTCAGCACCGCGCGTCCGGCGTAGCCGCACAGGGCGCTCTGGAAGTCGCTGACCCAACCCGCCTCGGTGGTGTGGGAGTCGCCGAACATGCCGTAGATGTGGATCGAGATCAGCGTGCCGTTCAGGCGCGAGTCGGCGCCCTCGGCGCACAGTCTGGTGTCATAGCCCGTACCGGGAACGATCACGTGGCCCCGGGGGAGGCTGGGGTAGCGGGCCAGCCATGCGGCCTCGAAGTTCGTCAGGCTGCCGGCGCTGTACGCGTAGGGCTCGTTCATGATGTCGAAGTAGAAGTTGCCGTGAACCCCATACTTGCTGATCATGGTGTCCCACATCCGGTAGAAGGACGTGGTGTCGCTGACGGTCCCGTGCTGCAGCCAGGGTGCGACGATGACGTTCATGCCCAGCGCGGTGGCCGCGTCCAGGGCCGCGGTGTAGCTGTTCCACCAGGTCCCCGAGGTGGTCGCCGCGTTGAACCCCATGCGCACCGTGTTGGCGCCCAGGTTCTGGAAGCCCTTGAGGATCGCGGTGGACTTCGCGTACGTGGTCGCGTAGTTGTCCGAGGTGGAAAGGCCGACGGGGATGTTCGGGCCGGTGATGAAGTTGTCGTTGGGATCCGCCCAGTTCACCCCGTGGAACTGGCCGGTGGCGGCCTGCGCCGGCGACGCGGTGACCGCCTGGGTGCCGAGGAACCCCAGCAGCGCCAGGGCCAGGCCAACTCCGGCGATCAGCCAGAGCCGAAGTCTGCGCAAGATCATTTCTTCTCCGTTCATGCGTTTGCGGGAAGGGAGTCGTTTCGGCCCACGGCCCGGCCAGGGAGTCGTTGAAGCGCTGTTTCGCCGAGTCGTGGCAAGACGGCAGGCTGCGTGCAGCCCAAGACGACCTCAGTCAGCGGGCCGCTACAGGTGTGTGTGGGATCCGTGCCGCGACGCGGGTGCTCGTGTCACCCTTCTCGTCCGGCCACTGTGAGAAGTAGGTAACTCTTGGGGCTTTGAGGTGTCAAGGTACGTTCGAAGATCTTTTAAAATGTTTAAATGCGATCATCGTCTGCGAAAGTGCGCTCCCATTTCCAAGGGAGCGCGTCGTGCGCGGTCCACCCTGAGGCCGGGGCTGGACCCTTGGCGAAACGCGGCGAGCTGGTCGGCAGATATGTAAGGATATTGAGGCTCGTGGCAGCAACCGGTGCATGCAGCCGGCGTTGCCGGGGCGCGGATATTCGTCCGCGGCGGGCTGCGCGGCCCCGGCGCAGCAGCGCTCGGGCGCCTTCCTCGGCGTTCCGTGGGCGAGTCCTCCGCGCCGGTAACCTCGGATCGCGATCACCGGCGCTGCTGGCGGGATGATCGAGCGCAGTGCACTGATCGCCACCTATCTGGCCAGTTCAGCACCTGATTCGCGGCGGTCACCACTCTCGTCGTACGGGCTGGCAGCAGGGTCCGACCGCGCTCGATTCCCTGTGGTCCGGCGGCATTCCCTGCGCTCTCACGGCTTTTTTCGTGCGACAGCGGATTCGCGACGGCGCCGTGGTGTGCCGTACTGCAGCTGTGCTGGAGACGCACCGGCCGGAGGCCGATAACAGGAATCGCCGAGCAGCTCTGAAGGAAAAATCCTGAATCCGGCGCGTGAACCGCCGAAGCCAATGCGTACACAGACACATTTCGGTAACGACCCTTGACGCCCCTCTGCGGCCGGGTTGAGACTCTCCGCAGGTTGGTTGTGTTTGCGTTAACATGTTGGATCTTTCCGCCGCACCGGACAGATTCCGACGCAGAGCAACTGGTCTTCGCGCCACCGGCGGCTGTGTCACAGCGCTGCCGGTGGCGCCCTCCCGGGAGATACGCGGCGGTCGATCGCCTGCGCAGAGGCCCGGAGAAATCCAGCTCACCGACGAGATGGAGCAAGAGAAGTGAATGCAAGAACCCTGATCTCCGCGGCGTTGGCCGCGGCGGCGGCCGTCGCACTCACCCTGGCCGGGACGGCCTCTCCAGCCCAGGCCGCCGACCTGACCGCGACCTTCACTCCCGGCGCCACGTGGACCGACACGGCCGGTAACGTGCTGCAGATGCACGGCCTCGGCATCATCAAGGTCGGCAACACCTGGTACGGGTACGGCGAGGACAAGACCGGGCAGTCCAGCGCGAGCGACCCGTTCCAGGACATCGCCTGCTACAGCTCGACCAACCTGCAGACCTGGACCTACCAGGGCAAGGCATTGGCCAGGCAGGCCAGCGGCGACCTCGGACCCAACCGGGTCGTGGAACGGCCGAAGGTCATCTACAACTCCTCCACCCACGAGTACGTGATGTGGATGCACATCGACAGCTCGAACTACTCGGCGGCCGAGGCCGGCGTCGCGGAGAGCTCCACGCCCTGCGGCCCCTACACGTACCTCGGCGCCTCCCGGCCGCTCGGCTTCCAGAGCCGCGACATGGGCCTGTTCCAGGACACGAACGGCACCGCCTACCTGCTCAGCGAGGACCGGGCCAACGGCCTGCGCATCGACAAGCTCTCCTCGAACTATCTGAGCGTGGTCAGCGCGGGAAGCTCCAACGGCGGCAGCGCCGCGCTGCTGGCCGACTATGAGGCGCCCGCGATGGTTCACGTCGGGAGCACGTACTATCTCCTTGCCTCGCACCTGACCGGCTGGTCGGCCAATGACAACATCTACAGCACCGCGAGTTCCCCGGCAGGACCGTGGTCCTCGGTCAAGAACTTCGCCCCGGCCGGCACGAACACGTACTCGACGCAGACCGCGAACATCATCCCGGTCAGCGGATCCGCGGGCACCACCTACATCTACGCGGGCGACCGCTGGACCGCGTCGAACCTCGGCACCGCGCCGCTCATCTGGCTGCCCCTGGACATCTCCGGCGGCACGGTCAACGCCGGCTGGCAGAACTCGTGGTCACTCGACCTGAGCACCGGCACCTGGACAGGAAACTCGAACCCGGCCCAGGCCACCGACTACCTCACCAACGCCAACAGCTCCCAGGTCCTGGACGTGACCGGAGCGTCCACCGCCAACGGCGCGCTGGTCGATCAGTGGACCAACGGCTCGGGCACCAACCAGCGGTGGAACCTCAAGCAGCTCCGCGGGAACGTGTACACGCTCACGAATCTCAACAGCGGACTCTGCCTGGAAGTGCCCGGCGGATCCACCGCTGAAGGTACCCGACTCGACCAGTGGACGTGCAACGGCGGCACCAACCAGCAATGGGCCCTGGACGCGGTCGGCTCGTACACCTCCTCGAGCGACAAGAGCTATGAGCTGACGAATCTCAACAGCGGCCAGGTTGTCGATGTCACCGGCAGTTCCACCACCGCCGGAGCCGCTGTCGATCAGTGGCCGACCAACGGCGGAGCCAACCAGAAGTGGACGCTGTCCTAGCCGCAAGCCGTCCCTTCTCGTGAGTACGCGATTCAGCCGGGCGCAATCGGGCTGACGATGCGCTCCTGCGAAGCCGGGGTCGGCGGCGCCCGCACTGCGCCGCCGGCCCCCCTCGGGAAGCGAAAAGGCTCCCACGGCAATTCAGTTCTGACTATCAGTTCTGACTTCGACGCCTGAGAAAGCTGCCTCTGTCCGCGGCGAGGGCATGCGCATCGTCACACCCTGCGACACAGCGTGTAGCACGGCATCGAGGCCACACACATCAACATGCTCACTGCGGGCGACTGCGCGATCGCAGCTGCCCTAGAACGGAAGCATCTGAACGAAAAGCGACGAAATCGAAGGGATGAAGTCGCATGTCATCGAAAAACACGGACCCCGTGATCGGGCGGCGCAAGCTGCTGAAGGCCGCGGTCCTCGGGGCCGGGACTTTGGGCGTGACGGGAGCCTTATTCGAGGCGGGAACCGCCACGGCCACGCCACTCGGCTCCACACGCAGCACTTCGGTCCTGGGCGCCGCCGCATCAGCTACCCCTGTCGCGCAGGCCGCCGGTTTTTTGCACCCGGGCATGCTGCACACCCAGGCCGACTTCGACCGCATGGCGGCCAAGGTCAGCGCGAAGGCCCAACCCTGGACGGCCGGCTGGGGCAGGCTGACGGCCAACTCGCACTCGCAAAGCACCTGGAAGGCGCGCCCGCTCGCGACGGTGATCCGGGGCGGCACCGGATCGAACTACCCGCAGCTCTACAACGACATCCACGCCGCCTACCAGAACGCGCTGCGCTGGAAGGTCACCGGCAACACGGCCAACGGCAACGCCGCGCGGGACACCCTCAACGCCTGGTCCGGCACGCTGAAGACCGTGACCGGCGACTCCGACCGGTTCCTGGCCTCAGGCATCTACGGCTACCAGTTCGCCAACGCGGCCGAGATCATGCGCGGCTACAGCGGCTTCGACCTCAGCCGATTCCAGACCATGATGCTCGATGTCTTCTACCCGATGAACAACGACTTCCTGCTCCACCACAACAACGCCTGCATCACCAACTACTGGGCCAACTGGGACCTGTGCAACATGGCCTCTGTCCTGGCCATCGGAATCCTCTGCGATGACCAGGCGAAGGTGGATCAGGCGATCACCTACTTCAAGACCGGCGCAGGCAACGGCTCCATGCTGCACGTCGTGCCGTACCTGTACTCGGGCGGTCTCGGCCAATGGCAGGAGAGCGGCCGCGACCAGGGCCACACCATGCTGGGCATCGGCCTGATGGGCTCGTTCTGTCAGATGGCGTGGAATCAGGGTCAGGACATGTTCGGGTACAGCGGCAACAGGATCCTGGCGGGCTGCGAGTACGCCGCGAAGTACAACCTCGGACAGAGCGTGCCGTTCACGACCTACAGATGGGGCACCGGCCAGAACTGCGCTGCTGAGTCGCAGACTGTCATCTCCTCCGCCAGCCGAGGCGATATCCGCCCGATCTGGGAGCTGGTCTACAACCACTACGCCAAGCTCAAGGGGTTGTCTGCGCCCTACAGCACCGCGTACGCGAGCAAGGTCCGGCCGGAAGGCGGTGGCGGGGACTACGGCCCCAACAGCGGCGGCTACGACCAGCTCGGGTTCGGCACCCTGGCCTTCACCCTTTAGGCCGTCTAGCCCGGACACCACATCTCGACGGCCCACCGAACAGCGCCGTCAACAGTGAACCCCACGCGGGTCCCCTCGGCGCCGCGACTGAGTTCCCTTACGCTCCCGCGCCGGCGTCCGAAGACCTGATCCACCTCAGAGAGGCGTGATGACTCCCATGATCACCCGTAGCCGCACCCGCGGCCGACTCCTCCATCCGCTGCGCCTGCTTGCGGCGCTGGCTGCGGCGACCGCCGCTGCGCTCCTCCTGCCGACGCTGGCGACCGCGGCCCCGGCGAGCATCACCCCGGGCGCGGTGTGGAACGACCAGAACGGCAATTTCCTGCAGTTGCACGGCCTGGGCATCATCAAGGTCGGATCCACCTGGTACGGCTTCGGCGAAGACAAGCTCGGCGAAAGCTCGAGCACCGCCGCGTTCAAGAACATCCCGTGCTACTCCTCGGCCAACCTGGCCACCTGGACCTACAACCGCGAGGCCCTGACCCGCCAGAGCAGCGGAGACCTCGGCCCGAACCGGGTCGTGGAGCGGCCCAAGGTCGTCTACAACAGCACCACCCACCAGTACGTCATGTACATGCACATCGACAGCAGCAACTACAGCGAGGCGAAGGTCGGCGTCGCCACCAGTTCGACCGTGTGCGGCCCCTACACCTACCGGGGCAGCTTTCGGCCGCTGGGCCAGATAAGCCGCGATATCGGCCTGTTCCAGGACACCAACGGCACCGCCTACCTGCTTTCCGAGGACCGGGCCCACGGCCTGCGCATCGACAGGCTCTCCGCCGACTACCTGTCCGTGGTCAGCTCCGTGGCGGTGCTCTCCGACCACGAGGCCCCGGCGATGGTCAAGGTCGGCAGCCGCTACTACCTGCTGGCCTCGCACCTGACCGGGTGGCGCACGAACGACAACCAGTACACCACCGCGACTTCGCTGTCAGGGCCCTGGTCGGGGTGGAGCGACTTCGCGCCCGCCGGTACCAACACCTACAACTCCCAGACGGCGAACGTCATCACGGTGCAGGGCACTTCGGGCACGACGTACATCTACGCCGGAGACCGCTGGACCCCGTCGAACCTCGGCACCTCTCCGCTCATCTGGCTGCCGCTGACGATCAGCGGGACGAAGGTCTCCACGACCTGGTACTCGCCCTGGAAGATCGATGCGGTCACCGGAACCTGGTCCCACTAGACCTCCGCGTCGGCGGCGGCTTGAACAACCAGGCTCACCGACTCACTGACGTGAGGGTCGCGTGCAGCCGTCTGCGCGCGGCCGTGGGTCGCTCGAGTTCCGCGTTCCCGATCCACTCGGGCCCCGCGGCCGTCGCCATGCCCAGACTCCTTCAAACAAGGATATCCACCATGCGTCATCGACTATTGTCGGTACTCATCCCGGTCGGCGCCCTGCTCGCCGCGGCCTTCGCCGTGTCGGGGGCGACCGCCGCCTCGGCCGCACCCGCGGCGGCCACGCCCCCCTACGGCGACCCCAACCTCGTGTCCATGTTCGACGGCACGACCCTGAACGGCTGGACCCAGTCCGCCCCGGGGGAATACGTGGTCGAGAACAGCGCCATCCACTCCACCGGCAACGCCCGCGGCTGGATCTACTACAACAAGCAGCAGGTCGGAACCTTCCGCTGGATCTTCACCGTGCGGCAATACAAGGTCACCGGCACGCCGCACGAGCCGAGCATCCTGTTCTGGGGTACCACCAACCCCATTCGCGACGCCTTGAGCGCCCTGCAGTTCCGGCCCCCCAACGGCGAGTACTGGGACTACCGGCCTGGCTACAACAACGACGGCAACGGAGAGTTCACGCAGTACGCCCACACCACCATCCCGATGAACCAGTGGACCACCTGCGAGGTCGTCGGCGACCAGGCGACGGGCGTGGCCAAGATGGCCTGCGGCGGGGTGGAGGTCGTCTCCTTCAAGAACCCGACCGCCGGCACCGTCGGCCCCCTCGCACTCCAGACCCACAACCCAGGACTGCAGGACGAGTACAAGAACCTCTACGTCGAGTCCCCGGTCGTGGACAGCCCCGGCCAGTTCATCACGACCGGCGGCAGCGGTGGTGGCGGCACCACCGGCGAGGTGCACGCCGTCGGCGCGGCCAAGTGCCTGGACGTGCCGAACTCCACCACCGCCCCCGGAACCCAGGCGCAGATCTACACCTGCAACGCCGGGGCGAACCAAACCTGGACGCACACCGCTGCCAACCAGCTCACCGTCACCCTCGGCGGCAGCAAGCTGTGCCTGGACGCCTACAACAGCCAGAAGACCGCCGGAACCAAGGTGCAGACCTGGAGCTGTAACGGAGGCGCGAACCAGGAGTGGGTCCTCAACGCCAACGGCACCATCACCGGCGTCCAATCAGGCCTCTGCCTCGACGTGGCCGGTGCGAGCACCGCCAACGGCGCCCTGGCCGACCTCTGGACCTGCAACGGCGGCTCCAACCAGAAATGGACGCTCGGCTGACGCACTGACCGCCAAGCGCACAAGCCCACTGACGTGAGGCCGCGTGCAGCCGTCTGCGCGCGGCCGTGGGTCGCTCGAGTTCCGCGTTCTCGATCCGAATCCGGCCCCTCGCGGCCACCGCCACACCCACGGAACGGAAGAGGTTCACAGTGAGAGTTCGGTCCAGACTTCGACGCCTGGGAATGGCGCTGCCGTTCGCGGGCGCGACCGTCGCCCTGGCCGCCGGGGTCTTGTTCGGCACGGCCGGCACGTCGCAGGCCGCGACATTGCTCCCGTGCGACATCTACGCCGCAGCCGGCGCACCGTGCGTTGCCGCGCACAGCACCGTACGAGCGCTCTTCGCTGCGTACAACGGCCCGCTCTATCAGGTCAAACGCGCGTCGGACGCCAAAACCACGAACATCTCGGCCCTGACCGCGGGGGGCTACGCGAACGCCGCCGCGCAGGACTCATTCTGTTCGGGCACGACGTGCACCATCACGGAGATCTACGACCAGTCATCGAAGCACAACAACCTCACCATCGAAGGCGCGGGCGGCAACGGCTCTGCCGACGTCGGCGCGAACGCGGCGTCGCTGCCGCTGACTGTCGCCGGTCATCACGTCTACGGGCTCTACGTGTCGGCCGGGGTCGGCTACCGGGACAACTCCACCTCGGGCGTCGCGACCGGAAGCTCACCGGAGGGCGAGTACATGGTGGCCGGCGGCACCCACGTGAATGGCGGGTGCTGTTTCGACTACGGCAACGCCGAGACCAGCAGCCGCGACACCGGCAACGGCCACATGGACGCGATCAACTTCGGCACCGAGTGCTGGTTCGCCCCGTGCTCGGGATCCGGCCCCTGGGTGCAGGCGGACCTGGAGAACGGGCTGTTCGCCGGGGCCAACGGCTCGGACACGAACAACCACGGCAACAAAACCACCTATGTCACAGCCCTGCTGAAGAACAACGGCACGAGCACCTACGCCATCAAGGGCGGAAACGCGCAGTCCGGCGGCCTGACCACCTGGTACAGCGGGGCGCTGCCCAACCGTGGCGGCTACATACCCATGCACAAGGAAGGCGCCATCGTGCTGGGGACCGGTGGCGACAACAGCAAATCGTCTGTCGGGTCCTTCTTCGAGGGCGTCATGACCGCCGGCTATCCCACCGACGCGGCCGACAATGCGGTTCAAGCCAATATCGTGGCGGCCGGCTACGGGAGCGGAGGCAGCACCGGGACCAGCACCGGTGCGGTGCACGCGGTGGGTGCGGGCAAGTGCCTCGACGTGCCGAATTCCACCACCACTCTGGGCACCCAGCTGCAGATCTACACCTGCAACGCCGGTGCCAACCAGACCTGGACGCACACGTCGTCCAACCAGCTCACCGTCACCCTCGCCGGTACCCAGCTGTGCCTGGACGCCTACAACAACCAGACCACCGCCGGTACCAAGGTGGAGACCTGGAGCTGCACCGGCGGCGCCAATCAGCAGTGGACCATCAACTCCAACGGCACCATCACCGGCGTGCAATCAGGCCTCTGTCTCGACGTGGCCGGCGCGAGTTCCGCCAACGACGCCCCGGTCGATCTGTGGACCTGTAACGGCGGCAGCAACCAGCACTGGACCCTCGGCTAACGCACTGACCACGCCGACGGTCCCTCGCACTTGCCTCGGCACCTGTCGACCTCAACGGAGAGTGTTTGTGATGGAAGACCCGACGAATCGAGCAATACCAACCGGCGACCGGGCCGTTCGCCAAGGGGCACTGTCCCGGCGCGGCGTGCTCAAGGGCGCGGCGGCGGCCGCCGGAGCCACCGCCCTGGGCATCGGCGCCGCGAGCCCGGCGAGCGCGGCGGACGCGGCGATCACCGCCACATCGCTGGATGGCAGCAACACCATCACGCTGTCCGTCATCGGCGGCGCGCTGAAGTGGTCGGCCAAGCGCAACGGCACGACCGTCATCGGTACGTCCGCGCTGGGCCTGGAACTCAGCAACGGGACCACACTCGGCACCAGCGTGACGGTGACGAACTCCCAGCAATTCAGCATCGACACCACCTGGGCTCCGGTCTGCGGGCGCAACGCGACGGTCTCCGACGCCTACCAGGAGGTGCAATGGAATCTCCGGGATACCAGGACGCTGATCAACTTCGGTGTCGTCATCCGCGCCTACGCGACAGGCGTGGCGCTGCGCTACGTGCTGCTCGACACCGGCACCGCCACCATCGCCCGGGAGCTGACCACGTTCGTCTTCCCGAGCAACACCCTCGTCTACAGCGCTCGGGATGAGGACCCTTACAACCCTGTCGCTCCGGGTTCGATCCCGTCCACCGGCACTTCCACCACCGACACCGGCACTCTGACCGATCAGCCGTTGACCGCCACCCTCTCCGGTGGGCTGATCGCCTGTATCTGCGAGTCCGCACGGGTCAACTACCCGCGGCTGATGCTCAGCTCGGTCTCCGGACAGGCCAACACCCTGGCCGCCTACCTGATGCAGCACACAGCTCGCGGCTCGGGCACGGTCCAGACGACTACCACGGTCACCACGCCGTTCTCCACCCCGTGGCGCGCGGTGGTGATCGGATCCACGCACGCCGAACTGGTCGACAACGCGGAACTGGTGCCCACGCTGGCCCCGGCCAACGTTCTGGACGACACCTCCTGGATCAAGCCGGGCAAGGTCTTCCGCCTCCAACTGACCACCGCGGCCGGACTGGCCGGGGCCGACTTCGCCGCTGCCCGCAGCTTGCAGTACATCGAGTACGACGCGGGCTGGTACGGACCGGAGGGCAGCACGACCGACGCGACCAAGCCCATCTCAGCCATCGGCCTCACCTCCGTCATCGCGCACGCCAAGAGCAAGGGCATCGGCGTGTTCCTCTACGTCAATCGGATTGCCCTGACCAACGCGGACAGCTTGTTCGGTCTCTACAAGAGCTGGGGCGTCGCGGGCGTCAAGCTGGGCTTCATCAATGACGGCACCCAGACGATGACGAACGCGATCACCGGCTGGGCCCAGACCGCGGCCAAACATGGCCTGCTGATCGACACGCACGACGACGTGCGGCCGTTCGGCTACGAACGCACCTACCCCAACTGGATCGCCATGGAGGGAGTGCGGGGCAACGAGCACTTTCCGACCGCCACGCACAACGTCACCCTTCCGTTCGCGCGCAACGTCGGCGGCCCGATGGACTACACCATCTGCTATGGCCAGTCGCGCGACCAGACGACCAACGCCCACCAGATGGCGATTGCTGCCGTCTACTACCAGCCCCTGAATTTCGTGTACTGGTACGACTCGCCCTCGAAGTACGCGAACACCGCCAGCTGGCCGGGCCTGCCGTGGTTCGACGCC
>NZ_DASZKT010000187.1:0-6434 GCF_035552695.1 Actinospica sp. | reverse complement strand
CCGCCGGGCGGCCGCTGCCGTCGGCCTCCTGCGGGTCCCAGTCGGCGTCCTCGGGCGGGATGTCGGCTTCGGTGAGCGCGGCCATGCGCTCGGCGAGCAGTTCTTCCTGGGATGCGGGCACGGCGGTCACCTCCGTCCGGGAAGTGGCTGATCACGTTCTTCGAACAGTTTAGCGAGTGTGACTGACATTTTCAGCGACACGCCGGCAGTCTGAGCGAAAGGTTCCGGTTGCCGCGCGGTGGGGACGGCATCGGCGCTGGCTGAGGTCGTCTGATCGGAGCCGTTCGGAAAGAAGGGCTTTCGACCTAAATCTCGCGGCGCTTGGTGGCCTCGGTGAGCAGCCGCAGGTCGACGGCGTGCTCGCCGGACGCGAACGGCGTTCCGGGCGCGCTGACGTCGAACCGGCCGCTGTCGGGCACGTAGGCGCGGCCGCGGGCGATGACCCGCTGGAGCCTGCCGAGCGCCGAGATGTCGGCTCGCGGGTCGCCGTCCACGACCAGAAGGTCGGCGTCGTAGCCGGGCGCGATCCTGCCTGCGACGGCGCCGAGGCCGAGCGCCGCCGCAGCCTCGGTGGTAGCCATCGCCAGCACGTCTTCGGGCCTGAAGCCCAGCGTGACGTAGTACTCCAGCGCCCCGAGGTACTGGTGGTGCGGGGTGTTGTCGACGCCCGCGTCGGTGCCCGCGATGAGCCGGATCCCCAGCTCGTGCATCGCCTGCAGGTGCTCGCCGACCGCTATCCCGGTCAGCTCGGCCACGTAGGGCGCATTGACGTTGATGGTCGGGCAGACGAAGATTCCCTGCTCCGCGATCTGGGCGGCGAGGGATTCGGCGTAGTTCCGCTCGTTGGTCTCGGTCACCCAGGAGCAGTGCTCGATCGTGGTGACGCCGGCCTCGACGGCCCGGCGGATGCCCTCGATCCCGTGCGCGTGCGCCGCGACCGGCTTGTCGACCCGGCCCGCCTCCTCGACGATCACGGCGAGCTGCGCGCCGGTGAACTGGGCGTACCAGGGCGCCGATCCGCTCGTCATGAACCCGCCGGTGGACATCACCTTGATCAGGTCGACGCCGCGCTTGTGATGGGTGCGGACCATGCGGCGCAGGTCGTCCTCGCTGTCCGCCTCGGCGCCCATGAACCAGCAGTGGCCGCCGGTGACGGTGATCGGGCTGCCCGCCACGACCAGCCGCGGGCCGCGGGCCAGGTCCGCGGCGATCGCATCACGCACCACCACGCCGAGGTAGGCCCGGCCGCCGAGGTCGCGGGCGGTGGTCACGCCCACGCCCAGCAGGTCCCGCGCGCTGCGCAACATCAGGACCAGCTGCTGCGCGTCGGTCTCGGCGCGCATCCGCGCGGCCGGATTCGGGCCGCCGTCGAAGCCCAGATGGACGTGACAGTCGATGAGCCCCGGGGTGATCGTCGAGCCCGGGTAGTCCGCCCGCGGCAGCACCGCATACTCGCCCGGCAGGGCGGTGGCGCGGCCGGCCCACTGCACGGTGCGGTCGCCGACGACGACCGCGCCGTCGGATACTGTCTCATCGCCGGTCATGACCCGCGGAGCGGTGAGCACCTCAGGCACCGCATCACCTTGCCCTCGATCAGCGTGCAGGAACGCGAACGACAGCGCTGGCGACGGCGGTGGCCTCACGCTATGGCGGGCCGTGAAGCAGCGTCAAGGCCCGGCCGGTTTACCTCGCGGTGACCGGTTTACCTCTCGGTCACAGGACCGGGGCAGGATAGCGGTGTGCCAGGAACCCTCAGGGAGTCGATCGACGCCACGACCGTGGAGATGCTCCGCGCCCGCGGCAGCTTCAAGTGGACGGCCCCGGGCCCGGACGGGCTCGGCGCGGCCGTGGCGGAGATGGACTTCGGCGCCGCGCCGCCGATCCTCGATGCGCTGGCGCGGCTGTCCGCCGACGCGAACTTCGGCTACCTGTCGCCGGTGCTCGCCGACGATCTGGCTGCGGCGTGCGCGGAGTTCCAGAAGCAGCGATTCGGCTGGGACGCCGATCCCGCGGCGATCCATCACGTCCCGGACGTGATCAAGGCGCTGGAAATCGCCATCACGCATTTCTCCCGGCCGGGCTCACCGGTCATCCTGCCCACGCCGGCGTACATGCCGTTCCTGATCGTGCCGGGCTTCCTCGGCCGGGAGATCATCCAGGTGCCGATGCACGGCGACGACGGCTTCTTCACCCTCGACCTCGACGCGGTGGCGGATGCGTTCCGCGCCGGGGGAAACCTGGTCGTCTTCTGCAACCCGTACAACCCGGTCGGCCGTGTCTTCAGCCGGGAGGAGATGGCACAGCTGACCGCCGTGGTGGACAAGCACGGCGGC
Source organism: Actinospica sp. (assembly GCF_035552695.1). Lineage (NCBI taxonomy): Bacteria > Bacillati > Actinomycetota > Actinomycetes > Catenulisporales > Actinospicaceae > Actinospica > Actinospica sp. The sequence goes on along the minus strand of NZ_DASZKT010000187.1, from coordinate 4,101 downwards.
CGGGTGTTCGCCGACGAGATTCATGCTCCGCTGGTCTACCCGGGAGCGACGCACATACCCTACGCATCCACCTCGCAGACCGCCGCGTCGCACACGCTGACCGCGACCTCCGCCTCCAAGGCGTGGAACCTGCCCGGGCTCAAGTGCGCCCAGGTGATCCTGACCAGCGAGCCCGACCGCGAGCGCTGGGAGGAGATGGGGATATTCGCCTCGCACGGGGCCAGCACTCCCGGCGTCGTCGCCAACATCGCCGCGTTCCGCGACGGCGGGGACTGGCTGGACGGGGTCCTCGGCTATCTCGACGACAGCCGCCACCTGCTGGCCGCGCTGCTCACCCGTCACCTGCCGCAGGTGCGCTACCGGCCGCCGGACGGCACCTACCTGGCCTGGCTCGACTGCGCGGCGATGGACCTTCCGGACTCACCCGGGGTCTTGGTCACTGAGCGTGCGAAGGTCACGGTCGTGGACGGCCCGGCCTTCGGCACCGGCGGCGCCGGCTCGTTCCGGCTCAACTTCGCCACCCCGCAGCCGATTCTCACCGAGATGGTCGAGCGGATCGCGGCGGTGCTGAACTCCGCTGCCTAGACGGGACCCACCCGGAGCGGGAGCGTGCGGGGGCCGCGGATCTGGCCGGCCGACCAGGTCACCGCCGACGGGTCGGCGAGGGAGAACCGCGGGATCCGCTCCAGCCAGACCTCGAGCGCGACCCGGAGCTCCATCCGCGCCAGGTGCGAGCCCACGCAGCGATGGATGCCGAGGCCGAACGCCGCGTGCCGGTTGACCTGGCGGTCGATGACCACGTCACCGGCCCGGTCGAACTGCGCCGGGTCGCGGTTGGCCGCCGGGAACGACAGCAGGATCCAGTCGTCGGCCTTCATGTCCGCGCCGTGCCAGCGCATGTCGTCCCGGACCAGCCGCGCCATCGTGACCGGCGCGTAAGCGCGGAGGAACTCCTCTGCCGCGGTCGGCAGCAGCGCGGGCTCGGCGACCAGCCGCTCGCGGTCGGCCGGAGTCTTCGCCAGATGCCACAGCGAGGCGCCGATCGCGCTCCACGTGGTGTCGATGCCGGCGATGAGCAGCAGCGCCATCGTGCCGGCGACGTGGGACGGGTCGAGCTTGCGGCCGTGCAGCTCGGCGTTGATGAGGAACGTGGTGAGGTCCTCGCGCGGACGGTCGATGTGGTCGTGGATCTGCGCCGTCAGGTAGTCGAACAGCGCCGACATCCGCGCGATGCGTTCGTCGGGCGGCAGGTTGACGCCCTCGAGCGTGTTCTCGACGAACTCACGGAACCGCGGTCCGTCCGCCGCGGGGAAGCCGAGCATGGCGGCGATGACCCGCATCGGGATGTGCTGCGCGTAGTCGCGGGCGGCGTCCACGACGTCCTGCCCCGCCAGCGCGTCGATGAGCGCGTGGCACAGGGCTCTGGTCGCCGGCTCCCGTTCGCCGACCGCGGTCTTGGTGAACGCGGGGAGCAGCAGCTTGCGCGCCTCGTGGTGGAACGGCGGGTCGGAGGAGATCGGTGGCGAGCCGCCGGCCGGCGCCAACTCAGTTGGCGGCCGGAAGTTGCTCATGACGATCGCCCGCGAGGAGAACCGGTCAGTGTCGTAGGCGATCGCCGCGACATCGGAGTAGCGCGTCGGCAGCCAGCCGCCGCCGAACCGCCCGGTGTGCGCGATCGGGCAGCGCTCACGCAGGTCGTCCTGGATCGGGTAGGGATCGGCGGACCACTCCGGTTCGAGATGGGAGAAGTCGGTCGCCCAGTCCGAGACCGGGCCGGTGACGATCTCGTTGCGGGTGCCGAGCGGCTGGTCCCCGCGGGTCTCGCGGTAGTCGCGGGTGAAGCGGTCGTCGACGGTCACGCCTGCGCTCCCTCGAGGATCTCGATCGCCTGCTCGGGGCAGTTCAGGACCGCGAGGCGTGCGTCCTGCTCCTTGCCCGGCGGCACGGTGCCGTCGCCGGGCACCTGCCCGTAACCTTCGGCGTCCTCGCCGAACAGGTCAGGAGCCAGGTCGTAGCAGCGGCCGTGCCCTTGGCAGCGTTCGGTACTGATCTGCACTTTCACTGGGTTGCTCCCGCCTGTGGGGTGATCTCCTGTGCTCCGATGCCCTGTGCCGCAACGCCCTGTGCCGCAACGCCCTGTGCGGTGATGCCAGGCCGGGCCAGGCCGGTCACGACGCGGGCGAGCAGCACGACCCACTCCTCTTCGTCCACCGCATGCAGGTCCGGCGTGACCAGCGCGCTGCCCATCGAGAGCAGGAGGCAGAAGTGGGCAAGCGCATTCGGTGACAGCGCCGGGTCAAGCTCGCCGCCGGCCTGAGCCACCCGCATCAGCCCGGCGATCGAGTCGGCGCGCTCGCCGACGTAATCGCGCATCGGCCGGGCCACGTCCTCGTCGCGGCGGGCCGCGACCAGCGCTTCGACGATCAGGTAACCGCGGGCATCTCGGCAGCGGGGCAGCCAGCGGCCGATGAGGAGAAGCAGATCCGTGACCGACCGGCTGGGATCGGCTGCGAACAGGTCAGCGAGCAGCCGCCGGCCGTGGGTGCGCAGCGCGTCGGTGAGCAGGTCCGCCTTCGAGCCGAAGTGCGCGTACAGCGCGCCGTTGCTGACGCCGGCGGCCGCGGCGATGTCGGCCACTCGCGTGCCGTCATACCCGCGCTGGGCAAAGACGTCGGCAGCAGCGCGCAGCAGCCGCTCTCGAGTCTCGGCAGCGGTAACGCCAGCGATGCGCCCCATACACTGAATTAAACAAACATTCATCTGATTCGTCAAGGCGAAGCCGGGCCGGCCTGCGGCCCCACATTTCGAGCAGGTGGTGGCACTCGTCGAGGACAGCGTCCACGGGCCTCCGGCGCGGAGCCGGTCGATCAGCGCCCGGCCGTTCGAGTGCAGCAGCGACAGCGGATCGGCACGGTCGCGGGCGTCGCCGTTCCCGGCCGAATCCAGCGTGCACACCGCCTGATAGGTCAGCACGGTCAGCGCGGTCGGCAGTTCCCGGCTGGTGGTGGCGGGCGCCGCGGCCGACGAGAACGCCGTCTGCCACTGCGCGATCCACTGGCCCTGGATAGCCGTGTTCGGGCACAGCACCACCGTTGGCCGGGCCAGCCGCCGCGCCGCCTCGAGCCCAATCAGGGTCTTCCCGCCGCCAGGCGGCACCACGAGGTAGGTAGCCGCGTCGCCGCGGGCGCGGTCCCGCTCGAACGCGTCAAGCGCGCGCTGCTGGTGAGGCCAGAGCGGGCGGCTGAGCTTGGCCGTCCCGAACGTCACGGCAGCCGGGCCGCTGACCAGCTCCACGCAGGCTCCTCACCGCAAAATGTTCCCCGCGCTTCGCGGCAGGGGCCAGGCGATACCAGGTCGCATCGTAACGCGGCCGCGGAGCCGGGTGTAAGCCCGCGACGTCTGGTCAGCTGGCGGCGAGGGCGGCCAGATCGCCGGTGCGCCCCAGCAGCCGGGCCATGGCGATCGAGTCCATGTAGTCGTACGTAGCGCACGATCTGGCCGTCGCGGACCCGGATGACACCGAGCGCGGTGAACCGGTAGGGCGCGCCGGCGTCGGGACAACGGACATCATCCTGCTGTTGAAAGGGATGCTTGCCACCTTGCAGCTCGCATCGGCGGACCCGGCCCTGCGCAGCCGCGTCTTCGCCGTGCTAGCCGACGGGCTGCGGCCGCCCCGCTCACCGGACGCGCCCAGCCAGCTGGCCTGAGTCAGTTCGACCTTGCGCAGGCCGGACTGGCCAGGGTCGATGATGGTCAGGTCAATGCCGACGCGCTCAGCGTCAAGCCTGGGCTCCTGAGCACCCGCGCGGCAGAATCGGTTAGGTCAGGCGCTCCAGGATCAGCTCGCGGACGCGGCCTGCGTCGGCCTGGCCGCGGGTGGCGTTCATGACGGCGCCGACGAGCACGCCCGCAGCCGCGACCTTGCCGGCCCGGATCTTCTCCGCCACGCCCGGATTGGCGGCGATCGCTTCGTCCACCGCGGCGATCAGCGTGCTGTCGTCGCTGACGATCGCCAGCCCGCGGGCGGCGACCACCTCGTCCGGCGAGCCCTCCCCCGCCAGCACGGCGTCGAGGACCTGGCGGGCCAGCTTGTCGTTGAGC
>NZ_DASZKT010000186.1:0-9338 GCF_035552695.1 Actinospica sp. | reverse complement strand
GGAGCCGTAGGAGACGAAGGCCGCCGCCTTGTTGTTCCACTCGGCGTGCAGGTAGTCGATCGCGTTCTTCAGTACGCCGGAGGTGGAGTGGTTGTACTCCGGGCTGACGAAGATGAAGCCGTCGTACTGGTTGATCGTCGCCGCCCAGGCCTTGGTGTGCTCGTTCGCGTACTGGCCCATGGCCGGCGGCATCGCCTCGTCCAGGTGCGGCAGCGGGTAGTCCGCCAGGTCCACGAGTTCGTACTTCGCGCCGGTGCGGGCCGAGGCCTTTTCCATGACCCAGTCGGCCACGGCCTTGCCGTTGCGTCCGGGCCGCGTGCTGCCGAGGATGATCGCGATCTTCAGGTCGCTCATGGGGGCTCCCAATCTGTGAGTGTCGTGCCGGCTGTCACCTTAACGGACTTTCCCCCGTTTAGTATTCCGGCCGGTAGGCTTGACCCATGGAACGTTCCGTCCTGTCCCTGGGCGCACCGCGTGCCGAGCGCGCCGACGCCGTACGCAACCGACAGCACCTGCTCGCCACGGCCCGCGAGATGCTGGCGGAGCAGTGCGGCGCGGACAGCCTGACCATGGACGGGCTGGCCGAGCGGGCCAAGCTCGGCAAGGGGACGGTCTTCCGCCGGTTCGGCACCCGCGCGGGGATCTTCCAGGCGCTGCTGGACGACGATGAAGTGGCCTTTCAGGAGCAGGTGATGGCCGGGCCGCCGCCGCTGGGTCCGGGCGCGGCCCCGCTGGAGCGCCTGATCGCGTACGGCCGCGCCAGGATCGCCTTTCTGATCAGCCACAGCGAGATCGCGCGCGCCGCGCTCGACGGGAACCAGTCCGTACCGGCCGGCACCGAGACGCCGCTGTCCCGGGCGCACATCCGCATGCTGCTCGGGCAGATGCGGCTCGAGGGCGCCGATCTCGACATGCTGGCCGTCCAGCTCACCGCCGCCCTCGACGGCCCGCTGCTGCTCTTTCTCTCGGCCGCCGACCTCACCGAGCCGCCCGGAGCCGACGCGCGGATAGCCCGAGCCTGGCAGGACCTCGTCCAGCGCGTCTGCGGGAGCTGACCGGCCCCCTCCCGATCCCTCGCCACCACCCGGAATATCAAACGGGGTAAGGTCCGTTTAGCACTTCGGCGGTGCGGCAATGTGCCGTGGTAGCCGAGTGAATCGACGGATTGGATGGTGCACGTCATGCCTCTCACCGGAGTGTACGAGCCGAGCGCGTTCGACTTCAGCCGCAACCAGGTCGAGCTCTACGAGCGCACCGGAGGCGCCGAGGGCGCCGACAACCAGGGCAAGCCGGTGATCCTGCTGACGTCGGTGGGCGCCAAGACCGGGAAGCTGCGCAAGACGCCGCTGATGCGCGTCGAGCACGACGGCCGGTACGCCGTGGTGGCCTCGCTGGGCGGCGCGCCCAAGCACCCGGTCTGGTACTACAACCTGATCGCGAACCCGCACGTGGAACTCCAGGACGGCCCCGTCAAGAAGGACTACCAGGCCGCTGAGGTCCACGACGAGGAGTACGAGGCCTGGCTCGAGCGGGCGGTCGCGGCCTGGCCGGACTACGCCGAGTACCAGAAGAAGACCACGAGGAAGATGCCGATCTTCGTCCTCACGCCTTTCGAGGCATAGGACTCTCACTGACCCAATACGTTTGCTTATGCATGACGCCTGATTCGAGGTCGGCGAGGCGGTGCTGGGCGGCGGCCTCGTCGGCGTGCGCCGAGACGAGGTAGCGGTTGCCGTTGTCGTCCTGACGCCACACCTCCCAGCGCCGAGCTGCGGTGGCTTCGTCCATGCGCGCCAGCATAACCGCGGGCAGACTGCGCTACTCCATGCCCCGCTTTCCGGGTGCCCAGAACGGCTTGACCCGGATGTTCCGGCGCGGCCAGCCGTGCTCACGCATCAGATATCCGCGTACCGCCTGACAAGTGCGGGCCTCCCCAGCCGGCGAACTGTCCGCAGGCCTCGACATCGATACCGTCCTCGACGCGGCGTCCGGCCCGAGCAAGTGGGTCACCGATCTGTACGTGACCACGTACGCCGCCGACCAGGCCTATCGGGTCCAGCGCGGTTACGCCAGGATCGGCACGATGAAGACCCAGTCGCGCATCGACGTGCCCAGGCCCTTCGCGCACCTGAACGCCGGGCCGGTCACCGTCGCCGGGATCGCCTGGGCCACCGACCGCGGCATCGCCGATGTCCAGGTGCAGATCGACAACGGGCCCTGGCAGCCCGCGCGCCTGGCCGCCTCGGACAGCCCGGACACCTGGCGGCAGTGGACCTACGACTGGCAGGCCGGCGCGGGCACCCACTCAATCCAGGTGCGCGCCGCCGACGACTCCGGCCAGTACCAGACCGGCACTCAGGCCGGCCCGTACCCGTCCGGAGCCTCGGGCTGTGAAAGCCTCGTCGTCATCGTCGCCTGATGGCGGAGGCGCAGATCGGCCGCGGCGAGCTCCAACGCGTACGAGAATTAAGCGTACCGATCCGACACCTCGGCGACCTAGACCTGTTGGCTCACAGCCTGGTAAGTCTCTGGGGTGTGACCATGGACGCGATCGACCTTCACTGCATCAATCCCTGGGAGGTCTCCTTCCTTCGCCAGGAAGTAGGCAGCTACTTCGCCCACGGCATCGAGTTCGCGCCTGGCGCGACCGTGTTGGACGTCGGCAGCAACATCGGCGTCTTCTCGGCAGCCGTCTACGAACGGCTGGGCGGCGATGCGCGGATCTACGCGTTCGAGCCGCTGCCGCCGCTCTACGCCACGCTCGAACGCAACGCACGCGACTTCTTCGACGGACACCTGACCGCGCTGCCTTATGGGCTGGCGTCCGGTGACAACGAACTCGATTTCAGCTACTTTCCGGCCGCCACGATCTTCTCCTCGTCCTGGCGGGACCAGGACAATGTCGAGGACGAGCGGCGGCGGGTCACTGCCAGCATCGTCGCGATGATCCGCCAGGGCGACTTGGGGCGGGTGCTGCGCCGTGTGCCGGCGCCCGTCCTGCGCGCGCTCGTCGGTCGCCGGCTGCGGGTGATGCGGCAGATCGAGACGCACCGGGTGCGGGTCAGGCCACTGTCAGCGGTGCTCGACGAGCAGGGCATCGACCACGTCGACCTGCTCAAGATCGATGTCGAGGGTGCCGAACTCGACGTCCTGCGAGGCATCGAGGACCGGCATTGGCCGCTGGTCAGACAGGCCGTCGTCGAGGTCGAGGGCTGGGGACGGAACCGCGACACCATCCGCGAGGTGTTCGTCGCGCACGGCTTCACGGTCAGCGCGGAGCAGGACGCGGTCCAGCAGGCCGCTGACATCGGGTTGGTGTTCGCACGCCGGACGTAGCCGGTGGCCTTTGGTCGATGCGAGGATGACGGGCATGCACGGAACTCCGGCCGCGCCGGTCAACATGCTCACGCTGCAGAGGCTGCCCGCCGGCTCGGAGCGCTTCTTCGACGGCAGCAGGCCCGTCACCATAGGCCGAGACGCCGGCGCCGACGTGGTGCTGCCGGATTTCGGCGCCTCGCGCCTGCACGCGGTGCTGCGACTTGAGAACGCGGGCTGGGTGTTCGAGGACCGCGGCTCCGGGTACGGGAGCTTCCTCGACGGGCGGCGGGTGACCCGGCTGCCGGTGGACCGGCCGATGATCCTCGCGCTGGGCTCGGACAACGGCGGCAGCCGAATACGCCTGGTGCCGCCCGCTCCGGGCGGCGAGACCGACCCGGACATCCCCACCATGCCGGTCTTCGCCGACGGGCATTTCGCGCCGGGCACGTTCCGGGGCACGTATCGCGCCGCGAACCGGATCCGAATCGGCCGGGCGCTGGACAACGACATCGTTGTCGACGACCTTCTCGCCTCCCGACACCATGCGGAGCTGCGCACGACCCGCGGCGGGGCCTTCGAGCTGCTGGATCTCGGCAGCCAGAACGGCACCTACGTCGACGGTCGCTCGGTCTCCGGGCGCACGCGGCTGCGCGAGGGCGCGCTCGTCGCCGTCGGGGACACGCTGCTGCGCCTGCAGAACGGCACGCTCGAGCGGTACGTCGACCACGGGCAGGCCGCGTTCTGCGCACTGGGTCTCACGGTTCACGCGGGTCGCAAGGTTCTGCTCGACGAGGTCAGCTTCGCCCTGGAAGGCGGGCAGTTCCTCGCCGTGCTCGGCCCCACCGGCGCGGGAAAGTCCACTCTGCTCAGGGCCCTGACGGGCGCGCGGCCGGCCGACCGCGGCTCGGTGCTCTACAACGGCCGCGACCTCTACGCCTCCTACGCCGAACTGCGCAACCGCATCGGCTATGTGCCGCAAGACGACATCCTGCATCCCGAACTCACCGTCAAGGCGGCGCTCGACTACGCGGCGCGGCTGCGTTTTCCGCCGGACGTGCCCGCCTCGGACCGTTCCGCGCGCGTCCTCGAGGTCATGACCGAACTCGGGCTCGCGGACCGCGCCGGGATTCCCGTGGAGAAGCTCTCCGGCGGGCAGCGCAAGCGGACGTCCGTGGCCATCGAACTGCTGACCCGCCCCTCGCTGCTGATCCTCGACGAGCCGACCTCCGGCCTCGACCCGGGTTACGAGGAGAGCGTGATGGAGTTGCTGCGCGACCTCGCGGCGAGCGGACGGACCGTCGTCACGGTCACCCATTCGGTGCAGAGCCTCGACCTGTGCGACCGGATCCTGTTCCTCGCCGCGGGCGGCCAGACCGCCTACTTCGGGCCGCCCGAGCTGGCCCTGCCGCACTTCGACCAGCCCGGCTACGCGAAGGTCTTCCAGCATCTCGACCGTTCCGCGCCGGGACAGGCGAAGGAGGAGTTCGCCCGATCCACCATGCAGCGGCTGTACGTCTCGGAACCGCTTGCCGCGCAACGGGATCTGGCCGGGCAGACGGCGGCCGATCCGGAGAACCCGCGGCGCAATCCGCACCCCTGGCACCAGCTGCGCACGCTGGTACGCCGGTACCTCTCGCTGATCAGCACGGACAAACGCAATACGCTGCTTCTGTTCGCGCAGGCGCCGATACTCGGGCTGCTGATGCTCGCGGCCTTCGGCACGGACAACCTCGTGCCGGGGACGGTCAAGCCGATGGGGAACTCCCCCACCGTCCTGTTCGCGCTGACGCTCGCGGCCAGCTATCTCGGCGCCGGCAACTCGATCCGCGAGATCGTCAAGGAACGGCCGATCCTCACCAGGGAACGCTCCGTCGGCCAGTCGACGGCCGCCTACATCCTGAGCAAGACATTGACACTTGGCGTCATCACCGTCGTCGAATCCTTCGTCCTCACCTACCTGGCACTGCTCCGGCAGGGCGGCCCGGGACGCGGCCTGGTCTTGGCCGACGGCCACCTCGAAATGGCCATCGAGGTATCGCTGGCAGGACTGAGCGCGATGGCGCTGGGGCTCATGGTCTCCGCGCTCTCCAGCAACGCCGACAAGGTCATGACGATCCTGCCGATCATCCTGTTCGCGCAGTTCGTGCTGAGCGGCTCGGCCTTCCCGGTGCGCGGGACGGCGGGACTGGATCAGATCTCGTACCTCTCCAGCGCGCGCTGGGCCTATTCCGCGTCCGCCTCCACCGTCGACCTCGACAAGCTGTTCGGCACCGGGTGCAACGGCCAGAAGTCGCCGACCGGCACCGTGATGCTTGCCCGCTGCGATCCCGCGCACGCCCCGACGAAGCGCGCCTGGGCGAGTGACATCGGGTTGCTCGGCGGACTGACCGTGCTCGAACTGTTCGGGGCGGGGCTGGCCGTCCGACCGATCGGACGGCCGCGCCGGCGAACGTCCCGCTATGCGCGGCGAGCGCGAGCACGGCCTTCGGCACGCGATTCATCGCGCCGCAGGCGGCGACGCTGACCGGACCGACCGGGGCGGCCGCGGGTGCTGGATCCGTGGCCGCCCCGGCATTGGCCGCGGGTGCGGTCGTGCGTGGGTGGCGCTAGTCTCCCGAGCCGCCGTGACAGGTCGTCGGCGGCGTGAACAGCGGGGTGGTGTCGACCGGCTCGCTGGATGGCGGGTTCTGGATCACCGTCGAGTGCCGGGTCCAGGTGGACTCGCAGTTGTACAGCGCGGCCTTCTCAGGACTATGAGTCGAGTTGGCGTCGCCGCCCATCCACAGGTCCACGTGGTTGGAGTTGACTCCGCCGCACGGATTGCACTGGTCTTCGTGGATGAAGTACTTCTTGAGGAACGGCACGTAGATCTTCTGGCACCACGGGCCGTTGAGGTCGTTCGGTTCGGCGTAGGTCACGGGGTTGCTGTAGGTGCCCACGCCGCCGGCCACCTGGTGGATGCAGGGGTGCGCGATGGCCTTGCCGGGCGGGGTGTTGTCGACGTACCCGTAGAAGGTCACGAAGTCGTTGACCGACGACGAGGCCGGCCGCACGGACGCCTGCGCGGCGCCCTGGGACGTGGTGGCGTTCGCGGACGCGGTGCCGAACAGCAGCGCGGCGCCGAGCGCGAACAGGGTGAGCAGCGAGAGAACCAGGCTGCGGGATCCGGTGAGCTTCATCCTTCCTCCGTGGATCGTGGGTTCCGCAAGGTTAGGAAAGCTGCCTTACTTGATGTGGCGGAGCGTACGACCGCCCTGACGCGCCGTCAAGGGGAAAGCTTGGCCCGGGGATGCAACCTCGCGGGCCCGAGCGCGCTCTGGAGAGGTTGTGGACGGGCGGCATCGAGCCGCCCCTCGGGAATGTGAGGGAGGGCATTGCCGTGGATGACGACTTCGCGTCCTTCGCTGGGGAGCGACAACAGCAGCTGTACCGGACCGCGTACCTGCTGTGCGGAAACCGCGAGCGGGCACAGGATCTCGTGCAGTCGACGCTGGTGTCGCTGTTGCGGTCCTGGACCAAGGTGCGCGATGCCGAGAACCTCGACGCCTACGCCAAGTCCGCCTTGATCCGCGCGTTCCGCTCGGAGCGCCGGAAGTTCCGGCGCGAGGCGGAGATCAGGACGCTGGCCTACAGCCGCGACCCGAGCGTCGGCACACACGACCCCGCGAGCGAGGCGGAACTACGGGTCCTGATCCTCGAAGCCCTGCGCACCCTGCCGCCGAGGCCGCGCGCGATGGTCATCCTGCGCTACTGGGAGGACCTGTCGATCGAGGAGACCGCGGCGGTCATGGGGTGCAGCACCGGCAACGTCAAGAGCCAGTGCTCGCGCTCGCTCGAGAAACTGCGCGCCCGCTTCGACGGGCGCTTCAACGAGCTCGTCGGCAGCAACCCGTGACCCGTGACCAGCAGTCAGGAGTACCGATGGAACTGCACGAACTGTTCAGCACCGCGGTCGAGGACCTTCCGGACGCGCCGGATCTGCTCCCGAGCGTGGAGCGGACGCTCCGCCGCCGTACGGTCCGATACCGAGTCGGCGCCGTCGCCGCGACCAGCGCGTTGGTCGTCGGCGTGGGGGCCGTGACGATGGCCGCGCCCTGGAGCCGACACGCCCAGCCCGCGACGCAGGCCTCTGTCGCCGTCGACGCACCGAACGGCAGCTTTCCGCAGCAGCTCATCGATTTGCTGCAGGCGCACTGGCCGATCGAGGGGCAGAAGATCAGCTGGGATCCCGCGGATGGCACGGCCGGCACGAGCTCGGCGACGTACAACCAGTACTGGCAGAAGCTGTCGTACACGGTCAAGTCGGCGGCCAGCTCGTACAACCTCCAAGTCAGGTTCTTCCCCGACAAGCCGGACGCGCACCCGCTGCCGGAGTCGACCGTGTGTCCGCCCGCGCAGTGCTGGACCGGCACCAATGGGTGGCAGGTGTCGGCGCCTGGGGGGACCGACACGACGAACGGGGTGGCGTACGTGATGGACGGCAGCACCTCGATCTCCAGCATCATGGTCGACGGCGTCAACGTGCCGAGCGAATCGCAACTGCGGCAGTTGCTCTCGTCCGAGACCTGGCGCCAGCTCTACCAGCTCGCGGTCGACGACGGAATGACGACCGTACCGCCGATTCCCAACGCCACTCCCAGCGCCGTTTCCAACAGGTGACCAGTGCGGAAGCCCCATAACCAAGGCGTGTGCCGATACACTCGGCGCGCACGGCTGGAGGGCTTACTGAGAGGGCTGGGGCCGAGGATGAAGACGACCGCCGAAGTGCTGGTTGGTCTGGTGGCCGCGCTGCACGTCTACATCATGGTGATGGAGATGTTCCTCTGGGAGCGCAAGCCGGGGCGCGAGCTCTCCGGCTTTGACGCGGAGATGGCGCGCGCCACCGCGCCGCTGGCGGCGAACCAGGGCCTGTACAACGGGTTCCTGGCGGCGGGCCTGGTCTGGGGCCTGATCGCCGCCGACCCGACCGGCCACCGGGTACAGGTCTTCTTCACCGTCTGCGTGACCGTCGCCGGGGTGTACGGCGGGATCACCGCGAACCGGCGGATCCTGCTCGCCCAGGCACTGCCAGGCGCGGTCGCCCTAGCCGCCGTGCTGATCGCCGCGTAGCGCTCCTGCCGTCGATCGAGGCCCGGCGGCCGAGCGGTTGACGGACGGCCGAAGCGTTTCCATACTCTCACTCGATCCGCCTTTCGGAAACGTTTCCGGCCGCGCCCGCGCACTACCCACCGCGCGCGGCGCCGCACCGAAGGAGCACCCACCCGTGATCATGTCCAGAGCTCTGATGATGACGGCTGCCGCCGCCGTGGCGCTCGCCCCGCAGTTCGCCGGTACGCCGCCGGCCGCGGCGGACTCCGTCCCCGCCGCGCAACCCGGCGCGGTCGGCCGCAGCCTCTCCCCCGCCGCCAACACAACCGCGCAGAACATCTACCCCGACGTCCGCGATCCGGGCCTCGCCGCCAACGACCGCGTGACCGCCACGGTGTCGGTCTGGTCGCGCGACATCGTGCTGCACATCGACGATCCCGACGACATGGCCTGGGCCGAGATATCCAACGGCACCGCCACCGACGAGACCTGGCTCGACCGCTCGTACGACGGCGGCCAGACCTGGAGCAGCGGATCAAAGCTCGGAGACACCACCATCCCCACCGGCGACACCGAGTGGCGCACCATGATGTACAACATCGACAATCCCTCGGCCGGGCAGGTCGGGGTGATCCGGGCGTGCGGCAAGGCCGGGGACCGCACTGACATCGTCTGCACGCCGTGGCTGAGCACGCCCACCGTCGTCCAGAACATCTACCCGGACGGCCGCGATCCGGGTCTCGCCGGCAGCAGTCGCGTGGCCGCCACGGTGTCGGTGTGGTCGAGGAATATCGCGCTGCACGTCGATGACGCCGACGACATGGCCTGGGCCGACATCTCCAACGGCACCGCCACCGACGAGACCTGGCTCGACCGCTCGTACGACGGCGGCCAGACCTGGAGCAGCGGATCAAAGCTCGGAGACACCACCA
>NZ_DASZKT010000185.1:0-45183 GCF_035552695.1 Actinospica sp. | reverse complement strand
GGAGCCGTAGGAGACGAAGGCCGCCGCCTTGTTGTTCCACTCGGCGTGCAGGTAGTCGATCGCGTTCTTCAGTACGCCGGAGGTGGAGTGGTTGTACTCCGGGCTGACGAAGATGAAGCCGTCGTACTGGTTGATCGTCGCTGCCCAGGCCTTGGTGTGCTCGTTCGCGTACTGGCCCATGGCCGGCGGCATCGCCTCGTCCAGGTGCGGCAGCGGGTAGTCCGCCAGGTCCACGAGTTCGTACTTCGCGCCGGTGCGGGCCGAGGCCTTTTCCAGGACCCAGTCGGCCACGGCCTTGCCGTTGCGTCCGGGCCGCGTGCTGCCGAGGATGATCGCGATCTTCAGGTCGCTCATGGGGACTCCCGATTGATTGCAGGTGCGTGCACGGTCGAACGGGTGTCGCCGCGCTCCCAGCATAAACGGACTTTACCCCGATTCGTATTCCGCTCGGTAGGCTGGCCCTCATGGAACGACCCGCGCTGTCCCTGGGCCCGCCGCGCGCCGAGCGCGCGGACGCCGCGCGCAACCGCAGGCACCTGCTCGCCACCGCCCGCACGATGCTCGCCGAGAACGGCGGCGCGGACACGCTGACCATGGACGCGCTGGCCGAACGGGCCGGACTGGGCAAGGGGACCGTGTTCCGCCGATTCGGCACCCGCGCCGGAATCTTCCAGGCGCTGCTCGAGGACGACGAACACGACTTCCAACTGCAGGTGATCGCCGGACTGCCCCCATTGGGCCCGGGAGCGCCTCCGCTCGAGCGGCTGATCGCCTACGGCCGAGCCAGGATCGCCTTCCTGATCGACCACCGCGAGATCGCCCGCGCCAGCCTCGACGGCAGCCAGCCCGTGCCGGCCGGCACCGAGTCGCCGCTGTCCCGCACCCACATCCGCATGCTGCTCGCCCATCTCCGACTCGAGAACACCGACCTCGACATGCTCGCCGTCCAACTCACCGCCGCCCTCGACGGCCCCCTGCTGCTCTACATGTCGAGCGCCGACCTGACCGAACCGACCACAACCGACAAACGCATGGCCCACGCCTGGCAGAACCTCATCGAACGCGTCTGCAGACCCTGACCGGTACCCGAGCTGTGAGCAGCCACTGAGCTAGCGCAGCCGCCATTCGTCGCGCCGGCCCGATGCGAATCGACGCTGGCCCTCGGCCAGCGACTCCTGGTCGGTGCCCAGTTGCACCAGCGTCTTGGCCACGTCGAGTGCCTGGCGGTGGCCGAGCTCCTGTGCGTACCAAACGGCTCGGACGCTCGTCTGGACCGCTAGCGGCGGTTGGGCGGCGATGGCGGCGGCGACGCGGTGTGCCGCCTCGTGCAACTCGGCCGCCGGCACCACCTCCTGGACGAGACCGATCTGATGCGCTCGCTGGGCGCTGAGGCGTTCCGCGTTGCCCATCAGCGTCATCCGCATCACCTCGCCCAGCGGCATGCGTTGCAGCATCAGCATCGGCTCGAACACGGCGGCCATGCCGAAGGTGGTATGCGGGTCGAAGAAGGTCGCGTGTTCGGCCGCGATGATGAACTCGACCTCGCCCAGCAGGTAGAAGGCGCCGCCGCAGGCCATGCCGTTCACCGCGGCGATGACCGGCTTCCACAGCTGGCCCGCCGTCTTCGGCGGGAGCAGGTCGCCCGGGTCGTCCAGATGCAGCGGCGTCGAGCCGCGCCGGCCGACCTCGCTCGGCCCTCCCTCGCCGACGCCGGCCGCGGTTCGGTCGATGCCCGTGCAGAACGCCTTGTCCCCGGCGCCGGTCAGGACGACTGCCCGCACGTCGTCGTTCTCACGCAGCATGCGCCAGCACTCGTGGATCTCGCGCATCATCCGGCCGTCGAAGGCGTTGTGCACCTCGGGGCGGTCGAGGGTCACCCAGGCCACGCCGTCGCGCTCGGCGTAGTCGAGAGTCTGGTATCGGGACACCGGTGCGTCCTCCTGATAGAATTGTGTACTGTATAAAATATGTCATCTACACGATGGAGGCGCGGTGCGCCAGAGTGACGAGGCCTCGACGTTGCCGGGCGCACGTTCCTCGGGCGAGACGCTGCTCGCCGGGCTGCGCATTGTGGAGTGCTCGATGCTCGGCCCGGGGGCGGTCTCCACGCCGCTGGCCGATCTCGGCGCCGAGGTGATCAAGGTGGAGCCGCCCTCCGGCGACTACATCAGGAAGATGAGCTGGCCGATCGTCGACGGGGTCTCCCTGCTGCACCTGCACGTGAACCGGGGCAAGCGGAGCATCGCGCTCGACCTGGCGAACCCGGCGGCCCGGGACGTCTTCTTGGAGCTGGTCGCCGAGGCCGACGCCGTGGTCGAGGCCATGCGGCCCGGTGGGCTGGAGCGCCGCGGCCTCGGCTACGACCGGCTGCGCGCCATCAACCCAAGAATCGTCATGCTCAGCATCACCGGGTACGGCATGACCGGACCGTACCGGGACCTGCCCAGCCACGGCATCGCCTATGACGCCTGGGCCGGGACCGTGGCGCCGGTGCCGGGACCGGAGGGCATGCCGTCGATTCCGGACCATACCTCCATCGGTATCACGGCGGGTCCGCTGTTCGGCGCCACCGCGCTGCTCGCGGGAGTGCTGAATGCCCGGCAAACGGGCGAGGGCTGCTACCTCGAGGTTGCGCAGTCGGATGCGGCGGCGGCCTTCGACTGGCTGCGCAGCGAGACCCATCGCGCCTATCTGCGGCCGGAGGCAGAAGTCACGGGCAACTCCGCGGACGACTATGAGCGCCGGCCACCCGGCACCGGCGGCATGCTCGACGGCGTGCGCTATCAGTTCTATCCCTCCAGCGACGGCCACGTGCTTTTCATGGCCTCGGAACGGAAGTTCTGGCGCAACTTCTGCGCGGCGGCCGGCCGGGAGGACCTGTTCGAGGCGCGGCCGGGCGCGATGCTGGCCGACCATGCCCGCGGTGATCTGACGCTGCGCCGCGAGCTGAGCGCGATCTTCCGGCTGCGCAGCACCGCCGAGTGGGTCGAGTTCGGGCTCGAACACGATGTGCCGATCGGGCCGGTCAACACCCCGGATTCCATCGCCGAGGACCCGCAGTTCGCCGACCGGCTGCCGTGGCAGTCGGCATCTCGCCTGTCCGCGGAGCAGCTGCCGTTCCCGGCCCGGGTCGTCGGCGAGGCCCCGCCCGCCGCCGCGGCAGCGGCTCCGACACCGGGGGAGCACGGCGAGGCGATCCTTCGCGATGTGCTGGGCTACACCGACGACCGCATCGCCGAGCTGCGCGAATCCGGCGCACTGGGCTCGGATTCCTGAACTTCGCCCATAACCGAGGAGGCCAAAGTGGCACGTCTGCTTGAGGACAAGGTCGCCGTCGTCACCGGCGCCGCACACGGGATCGGCCGCGGCCATGCCCTCGAGCTGGCCCGGCACGGCGCCAAGGTGGTCGTCAACGATCTCGGCACGTCGGTGCGGGGAGAGGGCGCCGGCCGGGACGCCGACGAGGTCGTGGAACTTATCAGCAAGAGCGAGGGCGTGGCCATCGCGGACTATTCCGACATCGCCGACGAGGAACAGGCGCGAGAGCTGATCGAGCGGGCGGTCGAGCGGTTCGGCCGGGTGGACGTGGTGGTCAACAATGCGGGGATCGCGCGCGACAAGGTCGTGTGGAACATGTCGGCCGCGGATTTCGACGCGGTCATGCGGGTCCATGTGCGCGGCAGCTGGCTGCTGACCCACTTCGCCGCACAGCATTGGCGGACCCGATCGCAGGCGGGGGAGAGCGTGACCGGCCGCATCATCAACACCACCTCGGGCGCGGGCCTCAACGGGAACTTCGGCCAGTCCAACTATGCGACCGCGAAGGCTGCGATCGTCGGCCTGACCCTGACCACCAGTCTCGAGCTCTACCGCTACGGCGTAACGGTCAACGCGATAGGCCCGGGCGGCATGACCCGGCTGACCGCCACCATGGCGGCCGGTCAGCAGTCCTTCGAGCCGGACGAGCTGTCCGCGGACGAGTTCCACCCGATGGACCCGGCGGGCAGCTCGCCGGTGGTCGCCTGGCTCGCCAGCGACGAGGCGCAGCACGTCACGGGCCAGGTGATCCGGGTGATCCACGACAAGATCTATCTGATGGGCGGCTGGTACGAGAAGGCCACGGTCAGCAGCGACGGCGCCCGGTGGGACGCCGCCACACTGGGCCGGATCATGGCCACCGACATCTTCCACACCAGGGCGCCGGGCCTGCGTTGAGCCGGGCTGTCACCGGTCGGCGCCGCTTTGGGCGTGCCGGGCGGCGATCCCGTCGCGGATCGCCGCCACCCGCTCGCGGAAGTCCGGCTGTTCGACAGACCACTGCTGTGCTTCCAGTTCGAGCGCCACCGCCTGCGCCGCGTCGCGGAGCCCCTCGCTCGCGCGCAGGGTCTGTTTGGTGCGGCGGACCAACTCCGCGGACCGTCCGGCGACTCGGCGCGCGAGCCGGGTGGCCGCTTCGGGCAACTCCGCGTCCGGCACACAACGCCACGCCAGACCGTGCGCGGCCGCCTCCGCGCCGGTCAGTGCGTCGCCGCAGAGCACCATTGCGGCAGCACCCTGATAGCCGATCCGCCGGGTCAGCCGCCACAGGTGCCCGCCGCCGGGATGGATCCCGACGTCGAGGAACCTCGGGTCGAAGCGCGCGCTCTCGCCGGCGAGCACGACGTCGCACGCCAGAGGCAGGTTCACTCCGGCGCCTACGGCCGGGCCGCACACCGCCGCGATGGTCGGTATCGGCGCGTCGGCGAGCGCGAGGAATCCCGCGTACATGGCCCCGAGACCGTGCCGCGGATCGAGCAGCCCCTCCAGGGAGCCGCCGGCGCAGAACACCGGCGGCTCGGCGTCCAGGACGAGCACGGCCGCTCCGGCACCGAGGGCGCGGGAGACCGCGGCGGCCAACGCGTCGCTCAACGCCTTGCTCAACGCGTTGCGGTGCGCGGGGTCGGCCAGGGTGATCCTGGCGATCCCGTCCTCGATGGCGACTCGGACCGGTTCAGTGGCGGGCATGGCGTCTCCCTCGAACTCTTGCTCATGGCGTGTATAAGATATACATTCTTCAAAGTCAGTGACCAGCTCCAACGAGGGAGGCGGCATGCCGGGCAGACCCATGGACGGCGTCCGGGTCGTCGAGGTCGCGCAGTTCACCTACGTCCCGGCGGCCGGCGCGGTGCTCGCCGACTGGGGCGCGGACGTGATCAAGGTCGAGCACGCGGTGACCGGGGACGCGCAGCGGGGCTTCGCGTATCTCGGCCCGGTGGCGGCCGGCGGCAGCTTCGCGCCGCTGATGGAGCATCCGAACCGGGGCAAGCGCAGCATCGGCCTGGCGCTGGAGAAGCCCGAGGCGCTCGAGGTGCTCTACGACATCGTGCGGCGCAGCGACGTGTTCGTGACGAACTTCCTGCCCGATGCCCGCGCTCGGCTCAAGCTCGACGTCGAACACATCCGGGCGGTCAACCCGGACATCATCTACGTCCGGGGCACCGCGCTCGGCGTGCGCGGCCCCGAGGCGGACCGCGGCGGGTACGATCAGCCGACCTTCTGGTGCCGGGCCGGCAGCGCCGCGGGCATCTCGTCGCCGGACCTGGACGGCGTTCTCGGCATGCCGGGACCCGCCTACGGCGACTCCGTCGGCGGCATGACCATCGCCGGCGGGATCAGCGCCGCCCTGTTCGCCAGGGAGCGCACCGGCGAGCCGTCCGTGGTGGACGTCTCGCTGCTGAGCGTCGGCGCGTGGGCCAACGGCTTGGCCGTCGATCTGTCCCTGGTCAGCGGGAAGCCCTGGCTGCCCAACGGACCTGAGCACAGCGGCGGCTTCGTGCGCAATCCGCTCGTCGGCATCTTCCGCACCGCCGACGGCCGCTATCTCAACCTGAACATGATGCAGCCCGGGCGGTATTGGCCGGACTTCTGCAAGCACATCGACCGGCCGGAACTCGCGCTCGACGAGCGCTTCGACACGGCCGAGAAGCTGATGGACAACGCGGTCGAGGCGGCCGGGATCATCGCGGGCGAGATCGCCGGGCAGACGTTCGCGCATTGGATGGAGCGTTTCCGCGCCCTCGAGGGGCAGTGGGCACCAGTCCAGAACAGCGTGGAGGTAGGGCAGGATATCCAGCTCAGGGCGAACGGATTCATCGCAGAGGTCATCGACGTCGACGGACAGGTCCGCGAATTGGTGACCGCGCCGGTCCAGTTCGACGAGGCGCCGGCGCAGCCGATCCGCGGCCCGCAGTTCGCCGAGCACACCCAGCAGGTGCTGACCGAGCTCGGCCTGGACGAACAGGCGATCCTCGATCTGCGGATCGCGGGCGCGGTCGCATGAGCCAGGTGAGGGCCGGGTTCATCGGACTCGGCAGGCAGGGCTCGCCGATAGCGCGCAGGATCCGACGCTCCGGCACACCGGTGACCGTGTGGGCGCGCCGTCCCGAGGTCGCCGCGCAGGCTGCCGGCGAATGGGGCGCGGCGGTCGCCGACAGCCCGGCCTCCGTCGGCCGCGCGAGCGACGTGGTCGGGATCTGCGTGTTCGACGCCGCGGGTGTGGAAGAGGTCTTGTTCGGGCCGGAAGGCGCGGCCGACGCGATGGCCGAGGGCGCGATCGTGCTCGTCCACACCACCGTCTCGCCCACGCAGATCCGCGGTTTCGCCGAGCTCGGCCGGAAACGCGGGATCTTCGTGCTCGACGCGCCGGTCAGCGGCGGCCCCGCCGCCGCTGAATCGGGCGAGCTACTGGCCATGCTCGCCGGTCCGGCTGAGGCCGTCGACCGGGTCACTCCCGTGGTCCGGAGCTTCGCGGGCCGGACTGTGCTGCTCGGCGACGTCGGCGCGGCCTCGCTGGCCAAACTCCTGAACAACGCGCTGCTGGCCGCCCAGGTGGCGCTCGTGCACGACGTACTGGAGACCGGGGAGCGCAACGGTGTCGGTGACGGGCTGCTCGACGTGCTCCGCGCGGGCAGCGCGCGCAGTTTCGCGGCGGAGCTGCTCGCCGCCTCCGGATCCCTGGAAGTACTGCTCGGCGGCCAGTTCGGCCCGACCATGAGCAAGGACGTGAACCTGCTCGCCGACGAGCTCGGCCGCCCAGAACCGCGGCCGACCGTGCTGGAACTGGCCGGCGACGTGCACCGCAGGATCGCCCGTCAGACCGAATCGATGCGAAGGGTGTGAATACTGATATGGACGAGCGGCCGGAGGCACCCCCGCTGGCGCCGCACGCGGTGGTTGACGGGCGGGCACAGATAGCGCTGAACATCCACGGCGCGGAGTTCTGCCGAGAGAACTACCGGATCTATGACGAACTGCGTTCGAGATGCCCGGTGGCCTGGTCTACCGAGCTCGGCGGCTACTGGCTGCTCACCGACTACGACTCGGTCTTCGAGGCGACGCGCGACGACGAGCTGTTCTACTCCAGCGCGGGCGCCAGTGTCCGGGACGATTCGGGCGTGACCGAGGATCAGGTCGCCATGCTGACGGTCATGCCGCCGATCCAGACCGATCCGCCGGAAACCGGAAAGATGCGGGCGTTGACGGTCAAGCACCTCTCGCCGGCCGCGGCCGAGCGGATGGAACCGGAGATCCGGGAGATCGCCAACGAGCTGATCGACTCGTTCATCGAACGCGGCGAGGCCGACATCGTCGCGGAGCTCACCACGCCGCTGCCGGCCAAGGTCATCCTGCGCCTGATGAACTTCGACGACAGCCGCTGGGCCGAGTGGGTCGTCTACGTCCACACGTTGATCCACGGCGCGGAGGGCGGCGAATCGCTCGAGGCCGTGGCGGGCGGGATGCGTCAGGCGATCGGCGAGGAGATGCGGCGCCGGGCCGAGCTCGGGCTCTCCGACGACGACATGGTCGGCAGCATCCTGACAGCGAAGGTCGACGGCCGGGAGCTCACCGCGCAGGAGAAGTTCGGCTACATCCTGCTGCTGCTGTTCGGCGGTATGGACACCACCAGCGGCCTGACCGGCAACACCCTGGTGGAACTCGCCGGCAATCCGGACCTCAAGCGACAGCTCATCGACAACCCCGATCTCATGGGCACCGCCACCGAGGAGTTCCTGCGCCACGGCTCGCCGACCCAGGGCCTCGGTCGGACGGTCAGCCGGGACGTGGACTTCCACGGCCAGCAGCTCAAGGCCGACGAGAAGATCATGCTCATGTGGGCCGCGGCCAACCGGGACCCGGCCGTCTTCGAGGAACCGGACACGATCAAGCTCGACCGCCACCCCAACCGGCACATGGCCTTCGGCGTGGGGCAGCACCGGTGTCTCGGATCCAACCTGGCGCGCACCATGTTCAAAGTCATGATCACCGCGATCCTGGACCGGCTGCCGGACTTCACCATGATCGACGACGAGCCGGTGCGGTTCAGCGACGCGGCGAACGTCTACGCCCCTCGCTCGCTGCGCATCCGATTCACGCCCGGAGAGCCGACCGGCGTCAAGGCCGCTACGAGTACGAATGAAGGTGGCGCCAGGTGACCGGTGGCGGAGAGCTCATGCTCATCGGCGGCGAACTGGTCGGCGCTGCCGACGGGGCGACGTTCGAGAACATCAACCCGGCCACCGAGGAGGTCATCGGTTCCATTCCGGACGCCGGGTTCCTCGACGTGGACCGGGCGGTGGGTGCGGCCCGCCGGGCCTTCGACTCCACCGGTTGGTCCGTGGACGCGGCGTTCCGCCGGGAGTGCCTGCACCAGCTCCGCGAGGGCCTTCGAAAGAACCTCGATGCGCTCCGCCCCTCCATCGTCGCGGAGACCGGTACGCCGGTGATGCTCACCCGCACGATTCAGCTCGACGCCGCGGTGGAGTTCACCGGACATTACATCGACCTGCTGGACGACTACGCGTTCGAGCGGGTCCTGCCGGACCGGCCGGGCGGCCCGGCAGGCCGGCGCATCGTGCGGCGGGAGGCCGCCGGCGTCGTCGCCGGAATCACCCCCTGGAACTACCCGCTCTACCTGAACCTCTGCAAGCTGGCGGCCGCTCTGGCGGCCGGCTGCACCTTCGTGCTCAAGCCGGCGCCGGACACCCCGTGGAGCGCCACACTGCTCGGCGAGATCATCGCGGAGCACACCGACATCCCGCCCGGCGTCGTCAACGTTCTGACGACCAGCAGTACGGACGTGGCGGCCGCGCTGGTAAGCCATCCCAATGTGGACGCCGTCACCTTCACCGGCTCCACCGCGGTCGGGCGCCGGATCATGGCCGGGGCAGCAGGCACGATCAAGCGGGTGACTCTCGAGCTCGGAGGCAAGTCCGCCGCGATCGTGCTCGACGACGCCGATCTGGCCCAGGTCATCCCGGGAGTGGCCGGCGCCGTGTGCAGCCATGCCGGCCAGGGCTGCGCGTTGCTCACCCGCCTGCTGGTACCCCGCAGCCGACTGGATGAGGCCGTGGGGATCGCCAGGAGCGTGATGGAGCGCGTTCCCTGGGGAGATCCGCAGGATCCTGCGAACCTGATGGGCCCGCTGGTCAGCCGACGTCAACTCGACAGCGTGCTCGGCTACTTCGCGCTCGCCGCGCAGGAGGGCCGGATCGTGCTGGGCGGGCGGCGGTCCGGCCGCTTCGCCAAGGGCTATTTCGTCGAGCCCACGCTGATCACGGACGTCGCGCCGACGGCCCGGGTGGTGCAGGAGGAGATCTTCGGCCCCGCGCTCGTCGTGCAGCCCTTCGACGATGACGACGACGCCGTGGGCATCGCCGACAGCACGATCTTCGGACTATCAGGAGCTGTATTCAGCGGCGACGTCGAGCGGGCGATGGCCGTGGCTCGGCGGCTGCGCACCGGAACCGTGAGCGTGAACGGCGCGGCCTGGTTCGACCCGGGTTCGCCGTTCGGCGGCTACAAGCAGAGCGGCCTCGGCCGGGAGTGGGGCACCGAAGGGCTCGAGGACTTCCTCGAGGTCAAGACGATCGCGCGGCCGTAGCCGGCCCGAGCTGACAGCACAGGAGTGGAAAATGGGACGTGTAGAAGGCAAGGTCGCGTTCGTCACCGGCGCGGCGCGCGGTCAGGGGCGAAGCCACGCCGTACGGCTGGCTTCGGAGGGCGCGGACATCATCGCGGCGGACATCTGCCGCGACATCGACACCGTGACCTACCCGCTCGCCCGGCCGGACGACCTCAAGGAGACCGCGCGCCTGGTCGAGGAGCAGGGACGGCGCATCGTCGCTCGCGAGGCGGACGTGCGCAGCGCCGAGCAGTTGCGCACGGTTCTCGAGGACGGCGTCCGCGAACTCGGCCGCCTGGATGTGGTGGTGGCGCAGGCCGGCATCCTCCCGATGGGCGGAAAGCGGGAGCTGCAAGCCTGGTCGGATGTGATCGATGTCAACCTGATCGGCACGATCAACGCGGTGCAGGCCGCCCTGCCGCATCTGCGGAAGGGTGCCTCGGTCATCGCCACGGGCTCGGTCGCCGCCTTCATGGCGCGCACGATCGAGCCGACGCCGGGTGCCGACCCGGGAGGCGCCGGCTACAGCTTCGCCAAGCGCGTACTCGGCGACTACATCCACGAGGTGGCACGCCAACTCGCGCCGCGCGGGATGCGCGCGAACGCCGTGCACCCGACCAACGTCGACACGGCGATGCTGCAGAACGAGGTCATGTACCGCACTTTCCGTCCGGATCTGGAGGATCCCGGCCGGGAGGAAGCGGAACTGGGCTTCAAGTCGCAGCAGGCCATGGATGTGCCGTATATCGAGCCGATGGACATCAGCAACGCCGTGCTGTTCCTGGCCTCCGACGAGGCGCGGTACATCACGGGCATGCAACTTCGTGTAGACGCCGGCGGTTACCTGAAGATGCATCAGTTCCACATCTGATCGGCACCCGCCTGGAAATCCTGAGGAGAACAAGCATGCGCGTCACCGTCGATCGAGAGCTGTGCCAGGGCCACACTCTGTGCAACGCCTTCGGGCCAGACGTCTACCGGCTGGACGACGAAGGGCGCTGCCTTCCCGTGGACAAGCCCCTTCCGGCAGAGCTCGAAGACCAGGCCGTGGAGGGCGCTCGGGCCTGCCCCGAGCAGGCCATCAGGCTCGAGCGCTAGCCGGCCCGGCATGGATCTGGGACTTCGCGACGCGAGCGTCGCCGTCACCGGTGGGTCGAAGGGCATGGGGCGGGCAGCCGCCGAGGCCGTCGCCGCCGAGGGCGCCAGGGTCGCGGTACTGGCGAGGACCAGAGCCGACCTGGTCGAGACCATCGAGGCCCTGCACAAGCTCGGCGCCGCCGAAGCGCTCGCGGTTCCGGTCGACCTCGCCGTGCCCGAGCAGGTCGACGCGGCGTTCGCCGAGCTCGGTCGACGCTGGGGCTCGCTGAATGTGCTGATCAACGCCGCGGGGCCGGTGGGCGTGGGCGTCGGCCGGTTCGCGGACCTGGCGGACGGGGAATGGCGGGCCACGATGGACGTCGGCCTGCTCGGCGCCGTCCGCTGCGTCCGTGCGGCGCTGCCGCTGCTACGCCGGGCCGAGTGGGCGCGCATCGTGAACGTCTCCGCGCACTCGACCCGGCGCCAGTCGCCGGACATCGTGGCCTACACCGCAGCGAAGGCCGCTCTCACCAGTCTGAGCAAGAACCTTGCGATAAGTCTGGCGCCCGAAGGAATCCTGGTGAACACCGTCTCGCCGGGCTCGTTCCTCTCCGCCGGCCTGCGGGCCTACCTCGAGGCGCTGCCGCCCGAGCGCGGCGCCGATCCGTCCGACCTGCACGACGCCATGAGGGTGATCGCGGAGGACTTCGGCCACCCGGCCCGGCTCGGGCGGGCAGGCGATCCCGCCGAGATCGGTCCGGTCATCGCCTTCGCCGGCTCGCGGGTCAACAGTTATATGACAGGTGCCGACATTAATGTAGACGGCGGCTCGGACTTCTGAGAGGTGATCGGCGATGTTCCCAGTACCCGAAGTCGATCTGCGGTCCGAGTTCTACTGGACCTCCGGCGCCGACGGCGTGCTGCGCATTCAGCGCTGCTCGGACTGCGGGAGCCTGGTGCATCCGCCGAGCGCGGCCTGTCATCGGTGCCGCTGCTCCGAGCTCGGCGTTCAGGAGGTGAGCGGCCGTGGGACGATCGTCGCGGCGACCGTGAACCATCAGGCGTGGCGGCCCGGTCTGGAGGTCCCGTACGCCCTCGCCGTTCTCGCGATCGACGAGGACCCGCGGGTCCGGCTCACCGCGCGCGTCGTCGGCGCGGAACCGACGGCGGTGCGGATCGGGGCGCGGGCCGCGGTGTCCTTCGAAGAGCGCGAAGACGTGTTCGTGCCGGTGCTGGAGCTCCTCGATGAGGCTCCGGTCGCCGAACTGCCGGTCGTCGACGAGTCCCCGGCGCAGATCAGGGCGGCGGTCCGCGGCCCGCGGTCCGGCCGCCGCTACGAGCACGACAGTGTCATCAGCGGCATCGGCGGCAGCCGGATCGGCAGGCGGCTGATGTCAGACCCGCTCACGTTGACCGTGCGGGCGTGCAAGGCCGCCGTCGAGGACGCCGGGCTCTCCCTCTCCGACATCGACGGGCTGGCCACGTACCCGGGCGGCGGCGTGGGGAACGGATTCGGCGAGGGAGGCCTCACCGCGCTCGAGGAAGCCCTGCGGATCAGGCCGACCTGGTACACGGGCGGCACCGAACTGCCGGGACCGGGCGGCAGCGTGATCGCGGCGATGCTGGCTGTCTCGGCCGGGCTGTGCCGGCACGTGCTGTGTTTTCGTACGGTATGGGAGGCCACTTACGCCGAACTGGTTCGCGCCGGTCGACGACCCGTCCCGGCCGGTGGCCGCGTGAGCGGGCCGATGACCTATACCGCGCCGGCCGGTTCGTTCTCCGCCGCCAATACCCTCGCACTCGGCGCCGCGCACTACATGCACCGGTTCGGCGCGAGCAGGGAGACCTTCGGCTGGATCGCTGTGAACGCGCGGGCGAACGCGGCGCGGCACCCGGATGCGATCTACCGGGCTCCGCTGACGATGGACGACTACCTCTCGGCTCGGATGGTGAGCACGCCGTTCGGGCTCTACGACTGCGACGTGCCGTGCGACGCCGCGATCGCCGTGGTGGTCTCGGCGGCGGAGACCGCCCACGACCTGCGCCATCCCGCGGTCGGGTTCGAGGCGGCGGGCACCCAGCTGGTGGAGCGGGTGAGCTGGGACCAGAGCACGCTGGCCCACGAGCCGCAGGTGCTCGGCCCGGCCGCCCACCTGTGGACCCGCACCGATCTTCGGCCGGCCGACGTGGATGTGGCAGAGCTCTACGACGGATTCACCTTCAACTGCCTTTCCTGGCTCGAGGCGCTCGGCTTCTGCGGCATCGGCGAGGCGCCGGAGTTCCTGGAGGGCGGTAAACGGATCGCGCTGGACGGCGTGATCCCGCTGAACACGCACGGCGGGCAGCTCTCACACGGCCGCACCCACGGCTTCGGACTCCTGCAAGAGGCGGTGATCCAGCTGCGGCACGAGGCGGGCGCGCGGCAGGTGGCCGGTGCCGAAGTGGCGGTGGTTTCCAGTGGTGGACTTACCCCGTCCAGCGCGTTGCTGCTGGTGCGGGACCGGTGAAAAAGTCAGGAGTGGACAGATGCCAGTGAAGGTGAAGTCGGGAGCAAGGCTGCGTTCTGCGGTGTGCGAGACGCAGATCGTCGTGATCCGTGCGCAGGAGAGCGAGATGGACCTGCGCTGCGGCGGCCGGCCGATGCTGCCGCTCGATGCGGCACGTGCCGAGCCGCCCGCGCCCGAACCCGGGTACGACACGCCGACGCTGATGGGCAAGCGGTACGGGGACGAGGCCGAGAGCATCGAGGTGCTGTGCACCAACGGCGGAACCTCCGCCCTGTCCCTCGGGGCCGAGCTGCTCGCCGTCAAGGGGCCGAGACCGCTGCCGGCCTCGGACTGACGCGGGCGGCGGGCGTCGGCAGTGCCCTGCCGGCGCCCGGTGCCACGGATTTGTCCTGTCTCAGCCGGCAGGCTCCTCGGCGGCGTACCGCAGCAGCATCTCGGCCACGCAGGCCGGCTTCGCGCGGCCCTCGATCTCCCAGACGAAGGTGATGCCCACCTGGACGCCCCCTTCGACCTCGCGCACCGAGCTGAGTGTCGCGCCGAGCCGGACCTTGCTGTTCACCGGAACGGGGGAGGGGAACCGAATCCTGTCGTAGCCGTAGTTGACCCCCATCCGCATCCCCTCGATCCGGTATATCGAGTTGGCCAGCCGCGGGCCGAGCGACAGCGTCAGCAGACCGTGGGCGATCGTGCCGCCGAACGGCCCCTGCGCGGCCCGCTCGGTGTCGACGTGGATCCACTGGTGGTCGCCGGTCAGCTCGGCGAACCGGTCGATGTCGGCCTGGGTGACGGCGCGGTAGTCGCTGTAGCCGAGGTGCCGGCCGACGGACGCGTTGAGCTCGGCGAGTCCGGTGATGATGCGCATGCGGTGTCCCTTCCGGTCGAGCGGGGGTATTGTGGGCACAATATACTTTATACAGTTTCTCGATTCGCGGAAGGAGCGCGGGTGGACCTGAGATTCAGCCGTACCGAGCTCGAGTTCCGGGACCGGTTGCGCGCCTGGCTCGCGGACACGGTGCCGCGTCTGCCCGCGCAGCCGCACTGGGACGACTGGCCCGCCAGGCGCCGGTACGACACCGCGTGGCAGCGGCAACTGTTCGAGGCCGGGTACGCGGGCGTCGACTGGCCCGCCGAGCACGGCGGCCTCGGTGCCACCCCGACGGAACAGCTGATCTTCCTCGAGGAGACCGCGAAGGCTCGGGCCCCGTATGTCGGTGCGAACTTCGTCGGGCTGCTCCACGCGGGACCGACGCTGATCACGGAGGGCACCGAGGAGCAGCGCTCCAGGCACCTGCCCGGGATCCTGTGCGGCGACGACGTGTGGTGCCAGGGCTTTTCCGAACCCGACGCGGGTTCGGATCTTGCCTCGCTGCGCACCGCGGCCGTCCGTGACGGCGACCGCTACGTGGTCAACGGTCGCAAGGTGTGGACTTCGATGGCGCAGGTGGCCGACTACTGCGAACTGCTGGTGCGCACCGATCCGGCAGCGCCGAGGCACCAGGGCATCAGCTGGCTGATCCTGCCGATGGACACGCCGGGCATCGAGGTGCGCCCGCTGCGCACGGCGACGGCGACGAGTGAGTTCAGCGAACTCGTCCTCGACGGGGTGCGGGTACCGGCGGCCAACAGGGTGGGCGCGGAGAACGACGGTTGGCGGGTCGCCATGGTCACCTTCGCCTTCGAGCGCGGTACCGCGTTCATCGGTGAACTGGTCGAGTCGCGCGGCATGCTCGCCGAGATCGTGCGCATCGCGCGCTCGACGCCCGATCGCGCGGGCGGCTTGCTCTGGGACGACCCCGGCCTGCGCCGCGAGGCGGGCCGGTTCTCCGCGGAGTTGCACGGACTGTGGGCGCTGATCCGGAAGAACGTGTCGGAGGCCTCCGCCGGACTCGTCCCCGTCGAGGGCGCCTCGGTGTTCAAGCTCGGCTTCACCGAGAACCGGCAGCGGCTCGGCGATCTCGCGGCACACGTACTCGGCCGCGCGGGACTCACGATGAGCGATCGGCTGGTGGAGGACCGGGTCGCCAAACTGGCGTACACCATCGCCGCCGGAACCTCGCAGATCCAGAAGAACATCCTGGCCGAGCGCGTGCTCGGGCTGCCGAAAGAGAGGTGAATCAGTGCGACGCGACCAGTACGACGACGACCACGAGTCGTTCCGGCAGATCGTGCGCGAGTTCGTGGAGCGCGAGGTGCTGCCGCACCAGGAGCGCTGGGAGCGGGAGCACGACATCGACCGGGCCACCTGGCTCGCGGCAGGCAAGCAGGGCCTGCTCGGGCTGATGGTGCCGCCGGAGTACGGCGGGCCCGGTGTCGAGGACTACCGCTTCCGCTGTGTGATCATGGAGGAGCTCGGGCGGGTCGGCGCCGGCTCGCTCACCGCCGGCTTCAGCCTCCAGGACGACGTCGCCATTCCGTACCTCCTGGACCTCGGCACCGACGGACAGCGGCAGCGCTGGCTGCCCGGCATGGTCAGCGGTCAGCTGATCGGCGCCGTCGCGATGACCGAACCGGGGGCGGGCAGCGATCTGCAGGGCATCCGCACCACGGCGGTCCGCGACGGGCGGGAGTGGGTGATCAACGGCAGCAAGACTTTCATCACCAACGGCGGGCACGCGGACCTGGTCATCGTAGTGTGCCGAACCGACCCCGAGGCCGGCTCGCGCGGCTTCAGCCTATTCGTGGTCGAGAGCGGGACCGACGGCTTCGAGCGCGGGCGGCGACTGGAGAAGCTGGGGCTGCATGCGCAGGACACCGCGGAGCTCTACTTCGACGGCGTGCGGGTGCCGGCCGAGAACCTGCTCGGCACGGAGGGCGCCGCCTTCCTGCACCTGATGGAGAGGCTGCCCAGGGAGCGGCTGAACATCGCGATGCAGGGGTATGCCGCCGCGCGCGCGGCGATCGACTGGACGGTGCAGTACACGACCGGCCGGACGGCCTTCGGCAAACCGATCGCCTCGTATCAGAACACGCAGTTCGAGCTGGCCGCGGCGGTGACCGAGGTCGATGTGCTCGAGGCATACGTCGACAAGGCGGTGCTGGCGCTCAACGACGGCTCGCTGACGGCCGTGGACGCGGCGAAGGCGAAGCTGTGGGCGAGCGAGGTGCAGAACCGGGTGATCGACAGGTGCCTGCAGCTGTTCGGCGGCTACGGATACATGTACGAGTACCCGATCTGCCGCGCCTTCGCCGACGCGCGGGTGCAGACGATCTACGGCGGTACCTCGGAAGTCATGAAACTGATCATCGGCCGCGATCTCACCGGGATCCGCTGAGTCGGACGCGAGCGGGAAGGCAGGGCCGAGAGGTGACTGAGCAGTTCACCGAGATCGACTATCAGCGCTCGGGTCCCGTCGGGCGGCTCACCCTGGGCCGACGGGAGAACAGCGTGCTGACCCCGACGATGATCCGCGAGCTGGCTCGGGCGCTGGACCTGGTCGCGGACGAGGACGTCCGCTTCCTGGTGGTCACCGGAGTCGGTCGGACCTTCTGCGCCGACGTCGATCCGGACTACGTCCAGCGCACCGCGGCGGCCGAGCGGGGATTCGACCGGCTGGTCGAGGACTTCCTCGAACCCTTCGTGGACTTCATCGGCCGCTTGCGCTCGGTGGCCGAGCATGTGATCTCCGCCGTCAACGGCTCGTGCTCGGCGGCTGGGCTGTGGATCGTCCGGGCCTGCGAATACGCGGTGCCGGCTGAGCAGGTCGACGACCTCCTGGACCGGCTCGGCACGGAAGCACGCGGCCGATCGGCTACTCGGCAGCGTCCACGAGCCCCCAGCGCAGCGCGGTCGCCACGTCCAGGCGCTTTCCGGTGAGCATCAGCCAGCCGGCCCGCCAGCGGCCGATTCGGCGTGTCACGCTCACCGTGCCGCCGGCTCCGGGCACCAGGCCCATACCGACCTCGGGCAGCGCGAAGTAGGCGCTCGGAGCGGCCGTCACCCGCCCGGCGAACGCGGCCATCTCGACTCCCGCGCCGATACAGGCGCCGTGCGTGCGGACGGTCACCCGCTCGGCGAGACGGTCGACGATCCGCCACGGTGCGCGGGCCAGCCGTACCAGGTAGGCCGTCGTCGGGTCGGTGGAGGTGCCGAACTCGGCCAGGTCGCCACCGGAGCAGAAGGCCGGCCCGGAGCCATGGATGCAGACCTCTGTGACGCTCGGATCGAGCTCGGCCACCTCGAGTGCGGCGAGCAGTTCCTCACGCATGGCGAAACTGATCGCGTTGCGCCGGTCGGGATGGTTCAGCGCGATCGACAGTCCCCCGCCGGTGCGCTCGAGAAGCACGAGCGGTGCGGATGGCACGGGGGGAGTGGGGACGTCACCGCGGTCGTTCAGCCAGCGCGCGAACTCCGGGCCGGACAGCAGCATCGAATACACCGCGGCCTCGGCGGCCAAACCTTCGTCCGTGCCGAGGCGTTCGGCCTGACGCAGCAATCGGCCGCAAGCCAGTGCGGCTCGAGGGCTGTGCGCGACGGCGGTGCGGAGGTTCGTGAGGCCCTCGTCCAGGTCGGGCAGGTGGATGAGCTCTCCGGCGGTATCCGGGTTGTCCGGTGGCGTCAGGGTGAACGTGGCGGCGGCCAGGAGCGGGGCCAGCCGTGTGTCCGGAGGTCGTCGGCGAAGGACGCCGACGGTGAGCGGCAGCGCGCACCGCACGGCCTCGGCGGCGGTAGCGATCCATTCGGCCGGTCGGTCGGTCCATTCGTCGAAGGGCAGCACGACCAGGGGACGGGCGGGCTCTCCGGTGGCGCCGAACGTCAGCTCCAGATCGATCCCGTCGGGGCCGAGCGCGCTAGGCATATATAGAATGTATCTTATCTAGTTGAGCTCCGAGGGGCTCGCTCACAGATCGGAGTTGCCGGTGACGACGCTGTCCGAACCCTCGACCCAAGCCCGGCCGGGCCTCGACGCCCTGCTGGACCTGCTCGACCTTGAGCAGGTCGAGGTCGACCTCTTCCGCAGCCGGGACCTCGGCGAGCCGGGCTACCGGCTGTTCGGCGGCCAGGTCGCCGCCCAGGCCATGGTCGCCGCGGAGCGCACCATCGCCGTCGCGGACGCCGAGGCCCGGACCAGGCCGCACTCTCTGCACGCCTATTTCCTGCGGCCGGGCGACACCGGCAAACGGGTGGTCTACCGCGTGGACAGGCTGCACGACGGGCGCACGTTCCAACGTCGCCGGGTCACGGCCATCCAGGACGGCGCGGTCATCCTCGCGCTCGAATCCTCGTTCACCACCGACCTCTCGCTCGCCGACCGCCAACCGCCCGCACCCGCCGTCCCGGATCCCGAGGCGTGCCCGCCGCTGGATGAGACGGTCCTCGGGACCAGGCTGCAACTGGTGGACGCGTTCGAATTCCGTACCGTGCCGGGAGCTCTCAACGAGCCCACGCCGCTCGTGCGCGATCTCTGGTTCCGTGCGCGCGGAAACCGGACCGACGGGCGGGCCAGCGGCTCCGCAGTGCTCACCTACATCAGTGACTTGACACTCGTCTTGGCGCTGCTGCGCGGGAGCGGGCCGCTGGAGGGTTACCGGCTGACCTCCATGGACCACGCGCTCTGGTTCCATCACGAGATCGCGCTCGACGACTGGCTGCTGTACGCGAAGCAGACCGTGGCGGCGGGGCCGCTGCGCGGACTGGTCCAGGGCAGCATCTTCCGCCGCGACGGGACGCTCGTCGCCACCGTGATGCAGGAAGGGCTCATCCACGCGAACGGCTGACCATCATGATTGGCACGGCAGATACTCCTCATCACCGCCGGCTACGCGAGTGGTGTGCCCCGCTGTTCCCCGACGTGAAGCTGCCCGCCCCGGCATCCCTTGATCCCGCGCATGACTGCGCCGTACTCGACTGGGCGTCATCCGGCGCGATGGCGCTCACAGGTTTTCGCGACGGACCGCCGATCGCCTCTCCCGCAGCCGCCATCGGGCTGCTCGCCGAGGCGACTCGCGCGCTCGAGCGGATGACCGGCGAGCTCGGCTCGCAAGTGAGCGTGGATCCCGGCGTCGTGCTGAGCGGCCGCGCCGCCCTGCTCGGGCTGACCCGTTCCGGGCAGACCTCCGCCGGGGGCGCCACACGGCTGTTGAGAGCCGCGGACGGCTGGTGCGCCGTCACACTCAGCCGCCCGACCGACTTCGACGCGGTGCCCGCGATCCTGGCCGCCGACAACGTGCCGGATGACCCCTGGTCGGCGCTGGCGGACGCCGCTCGCCTGGCGCCGGGCTCGGCCGCGGAGCTCGTGGCCAGGTGTCGGCTGCTCGGGGTTCCGGCGGCCGCTCTGCCATCGGCTCCGGCCGAGCGGTCGGTCATTCCGTTCCGCAGTAGCCGAATCGCGCCGCGGGCTCCCGCCGCCTCGCTCTCCGGTGCGATGGTCGTGGACCTCTCCAGCATGTGGGCCGGGCCGCTGTGCGCTCACCTCCTCGGAAAGGCGGGGGCTCGGGTGATCAAGGTGGAGGGCGCCACCCGGCCGGACGGGGCGCGGCGCGCTGACCCCCGGTTCTTCTCCTGGCTGCACGACGGCCACGAGCAGGTCACGCTCGACTTCCACGCCCCCGCCGGGCGGGCCGCTCTCGCCGCGCTTCTCGCCGAGGCCGACGTGGTGATCGAGGCGTCGCGTCCCCGAGCACTGGCCCAGCTCGGCCTGGCACCCGGGGAACACCGACATCGAGCCGGCCAAGTGTGGCTGAGCATCACCGGTCACGGACGGGCAGAGCCGGAGCTCGCAGCCTTCGGCGATGACGCCGCGGTGGCCGGTGGGCTCGTCGGCTGGCAGGAGGGCGAGCCGGTCTTCTGCGCGGACGCTGTCGCCGATCCGCTTACCGGCGTGTGCGGGGCGCTCGCGGTGTCGGCTGCGCTCCTCGGCGGCGGAGGCCTCTTGGTCGACCTCTCCATGAGGGCCGTGGCCGCCGCGTTCGCTTCGGCCGCCGCAGCGGGTTCCGCGGGGCACGGACCGCACGACGTGTACCGCGACGGACATGAATGGCTGGTCTACTGCCCCCGGCTGAGTCACCATCAGGCCGTGCTCCCGCCGAGATCGCCGGACCGGCTGTGGTGAGCACAGAATGCTGATTCGTCGAGCGTATGTGTGGGGGCGCGGGCCCGCGGATGTCCGCATCGCGGGTGGCCGCATCGGGGACTGCGCTCCGGGATTGCCCTCGGTGCCGGGCGAGGACGAACTCGACGCCCGCGGCGGTTGGCTCCTCCCGGGCCTGCACGACCATCACATCCACCTCCGAGCACTCGCCGTCGCCGCCGACTCCCTTCAGACCGGCCCGCCGGAGGTCCGAACGCGTGAAGAGCTCGCCGCCGCGTTGCGCCGCGTCGACCGCGAACTGCAGCCGGGACGGTGGATCCGGGGCATCGGCTATCACCAGTCGGTAGCCGGTGATCTGGACCGCGATGCGCTCGACCGCATGGTGCCGCACCGTCCGGTCCGCGTGCAGCACCGTTCCGGCGCGCTGTGGGCGCTCAACTCGCCCGCGGTCGAGCTGGTCGGCTTGGACGACTGTGAGCTCTCCGGCGTGGAGCGGAACGACGACGGAAGCCCGAGCGGACGGATTTGGCGGTTGGATGCATGGCTCGCCGAACGGATCGGTACCGCTGAGCTTGATCTGGCGGCGGTGAGCTCGATGGCGGCGCGGCGCGGAATCACCGGTTTCACCGACGCCACTCCGGGGTTGTCGGACCATGAACTCAGCGCTCTGGCGGACGCGGTGCGCACCGGCGCCATCCGTCAGCGGGTGCACTGCATGGCCCCGCCGCTCGCGAGCGACCCGCTCGTCCCGCTGTTCACGCTCGGTCCTACGAAGCTGTTGCTGGACGACGACGCGCTCCCCGCCCTGGACGAATTCACGGCGCTGGTCCGGTCGGCGCACGCTGCCGGACGTCCGGTCGCAGTGCACTGCGTCACTCGCACCCAGCTCGTGCTTGCCCAGGTGGCGTTCGATGAGGCGGGCATCCGCCCCGGTGACCGGATCGAACACGGCGCCCTCGTTCCCGCCGATTCACTGCCCTGGCTGCGTGAGCGTGGCGTCGCCGTGGTCACCCAGCCCCACTTCGCGGTCGAGCGCGGCGCGCAGTATGCGGACGAGGTGCCGGCCGACGAGATGCCGGACCTCTGGCGGCTGCGGTCCCTCCGCGCAGCCGGAGTCCGGATCGCGGCGGGCACCGACGCGCCGTTCGGGTCTGCCGATCCCTGGTCGGTGGTACGCGCCGCCGCGGCGCCGCGCGGGCTGCCACAGGGTCCTGAGAGCATCCCGGCCTTCGAGGCGGTGCGGCTGTTCCTCGGCCGGTCCCGGGCGCCGGACGTGCCGCGGAGCATCGGCCCCGGCGAGGCCGCCGACCTGACGCTGCTTCGGCCACCGCCGGCCGAAGCCCTCGGCGAGCTGGCGGCCGGGCTCGGCTCCGACCTGGTGGCCGCCACCCTCGTGGCCGGAGAGCCGATCTTCTTGGCCGGCTGACCCGCGGTCAGACGGGGCGACGCAGCCGCGCCACGGCGCCGGGCTCCTTCCCCTCCCAGACCAGCTCGCCCTCGTCGACCAGGAAATCCGCGTGCGCCGCGGTCTCGGCCAGCGCCGCGATCCGCATCCGCCCGATCTCCGCCCACGGCCGGGCCCACGACATGCGCTCGGCGAGCTCCCACACGGTGGGCCGACCGAGCAAGTCCACCACGGAGAGCAGCTCGGCGTTGCGCTGCTCGTGATGCGAGTGCAGCTGACGGACGCGCGCGGCGAGCCCGGCGAAGCGGTACTCGTGCGCGGGAAAAGCCTCGTGGTCGTCGTAGCCGGCCACCGCATCGAGGGATTCGAGGAACCGTCGCAGCGGCTTGTCTCCCCGCTCCGGGTGCAGGCCGATATTGGGCGTCACCCGCGGCAGAACGTGGTCTCCCGTGAGCAGCAGCAGTGCGTCGGGTTCACGCAGGCACAGGTGACCGGGCGTGTGGCCGGGCGTCCAGATCGCGTGCAGCCGCCGTCCGGGCAGCGGTACCGGATCGCCGTCCTCCAGGAGGACGTCGGGCTCGGCCATGTCGTTGATGCCGGGCGTGCTCTCACCGAGCTGGGCGAGCAGTTCCTCGATCGCCTCGTCGGGAGCACCGTCACCGCGCATCCGCCGGCCGACGCGCTCCAACCGGCGCATCCCCGGCTCCCGTTCGATGCGCTGAGGCAGGTTGTCCCGCTCCGCCGGATGCATCGCCACCCAGGCGCCGGACTCGGCACGCAGCCGCCTGGAGAGCCCGTGGTGGTCGGGGTGGACGTGGGTCGCGACCACGCCGAGCACGTCGCCGACCACCGCGCCCGCGGTTGCCAGCCCGGCCGTCAGCGCCTGCCAGCCCTCTTCGGTCTCCCAGCCCGGGTCGACCACGACGAGCCCGTGGTCGCCGGGTACCAGGTAGCTG
Organism: Actinospica sp.; assembly: GCF_035552695.1. Classification (NCBI taxonomy): domain Bacteria; kingdom Bacillati; phylum Actinomycetota; class Actinomycetes; order Catenulisporales; family Actinospicaceae; genus Actinospica; species Actinospica sp. The sequence goes on along the minus strand of NZ_DASZKT010000185.1, from coordinate 22,270 downwards.
AGCGTATAGCGCAGCGGATTGTCCGGGATGGGCACCGGGACCGACCACAGCCCACCGCCGAGCCGTTCCACCGGTGGGACCACGCGCCGCGCCCAGGCCGCGCGTTGCGCCGTGCCGAGCACGGTGATCGCGGAGTCGTCGGACGCCGGAGAGTTCGGCATGGTTCATCCAGCCCCTTCAGTGATCGACGATCGGGGAGTCCCGTGCGGCCCACGGGGCTCCCCGATCAGACGGAACGCGCGATTCAGAGTTCTTCGCTCACCCGGCCGGCGCTGGAGGGCTCACGTCCGTGCTTCATCACCAGGGCGACGATGAGCCCCAGCGCCCCGGCGATGACGATCACCCAGGCCACGCCGACGAATGCGTGCCAAGTGCCCAGGGAGTCGAGCTTGCTGAGGTTGACGGTGCTGACCGTCTTGCCGCCGGCTTTGACCGTCAGGATCAATGGGTTGGCGTAGATGAAGGCGGTCACCACGGCACTGCCCACGGCGGCGGCCAAAGAGCCGAACACGGCGAGCATGCCGGCGCTGATGCCCTGTTGGCGGGGTGGCACGGCGTCGATGAGCAGGTTCGGCGAACACGCGTACATCACGCCGAAGCCGATGCCGAACAGGCTCGAGGTGAGGGCGAAGAACCAGATCCCGTGCTGGGACGTGGTCAGCAGCGACACCCCGGCCAGCAGCAGGGCGAGATAGCCCACGAGGGCCGGCTTGCGCGGCCCGCGCTTCGCTCCCCACCAGCCGGCCCCCGGCCCCGTGAGCATGCTCCATCCTCCCTGGAACAGGGAGGCGTGCAGGGCCACGCCGATCAGGCTCACGCCGGCCGCGAACCTCAGGCCGTCGTTGAGGCTGATGTGCAGGAACGCCACGGTCTGCGCCAGCGACAGATGGGTCTGCGCCGCCGCGCCCTTCTGGGCGGCGAGGATCAGTGTGTTCGCAGGCGGCGTCTCCAGCATGAGCGGTACCGCGTAGGCGATGGCGCCTACCGCGAGCGAGCCGAAGAAGTAGAGCCCGATCGTCATGAGGACCTTGGGATTGAGCAGTACCGGAAGGTCGATGATCGGTTCCGCGACACGCCGTTCCCAGGGCAGGAACAAGGCGATCAGCACGACTCCGGCGGCGAGGTACGGGAGCGAGCCGGACGAGGTCCAGCCCCAAGTGGGGCCGTTGCTCAGATAGACCAGGCACAGTGCCACTCCGCCGCTCAGGATGAGCGCGCCCAATACGTCGAGCCGCTGCTTGACGCGGTACTTCGTCTCGGGGACGAGCAGCGCCACCAGGACCAGCGTGAGCGCGCCGTAGACGAGCAGGAACCAGAAGATCGACCGCCAGCTGTTGTGGTCGGTCAGGTAACCGCTCAGCAGCGGGGCCGCGATCGCCGAGAGGCCGAAGCCGGTGACGATCACGCCGAGCGACATCGGGATGTAGCGGCGGGGGAGCAGATCGCGGAACAGGCCGTAGGACACCGCGACGTTGCCCAGCGACAGGGCCTGGAAACCCCGGCCGACCAGGAACAGCGCCCAGTCGTGGCCGACCACGCAGAGCACGGAACCGATGACGAACAGCGCGCCGCTGATGAGCAGCAGACGCTTCTTGCCCCACAGGTCGGAGGCCTTGCCGGCCAGCGGGGTGGCGACGCCGCCCACCAGGCCGAAGATGGTGGTCATCCAGCTGATGTTCGCGCCGACCCCGGGGAAGCTCGGTGCGATCAGGATGGCGGCCGGGCTGACCATCGAATACTGGAGTGTGGAGCACTCGCACAGCAGCGTGACCACGATGATGATCGTCCAGGTCTTCGCCTTCTGTGTCTCTGCGAGTCTTCCGGTCTCTATTTCCACCCTGGGGGCGTCGAGGACCATCCGTGTTCCCTTTCACTCGTCGTTGAGCAGGTGGTCACAGCGGAGCACATATTTTATATAGTATCAAGTCTCTATTCGGCGTCGCCCAGACCCCGCTCGAACCGCGGCGGGACCAGGACGTGCTCCCGGCGCAGCTCGTGCACGCTGCCGAGCCCGAGGGCCAGCAGGGTGGAGTCGATTCCGTTCCGCAGCACGTCGAGCACGTTCTCCACTCCGGCCTGGCCGTTCGCCGCCAGTCCCCAGAGGTAGGCGCGCCCGATCATGACCGCGCGGGCGCCGAGGGCCAGGGCGCTCACGACGTCGCTGCCGCGGCGGATGCCGCCGTCGAGCAGCACTTCGATCTGGTCGCCGACCGCGGCCGCGACGGCCGGCAGCGCGCGGATGGTCGCGGGTGTGCCGTCGAGGTTGTTGCCGCCGTGGTTGGACACCGAGATGGCGCTGACCCCGGCGTCCACCGCGCGTCTGGCCTCGTCGGCGCGGAGGACCCCCTTCAGCAGGAACGGCCCCTCCCACTGCCGCCGCAGCCAGGCCACGTCGTCCCACGTGGGCGGCGGAGTCTGCATCCACTGGCCGTACGCCGCGAAGAAGCCCGGCGCGTCCTGTCCGGGTTCTGACATATTGGGCACGGTGAGCTCGGGCAGGCGGCGGGTGCGGGCGTAGCCGAGCAGCCAGCGCGGGCGGCGCACCCCCTCCGGGGCGAACCTGAGCAGTTCCCGCGCGCTGAGCCGCGCGGGGATGTGCGGGCTGCCCCAATCCCGGCTGTGCGAGAAGGACCAGTCGAGGGTGAGGATCAGCCCGGCCGCTCGCGCGGCGCGGGCGCGCTCGACGCGCCGCAGGATGTCCTCGCGCCCGCCGATCCAGTAGATCTGGAAGAAGGTGTCGGGATTGGCGGCGACGACCTCCTCGATCGGCTTGCTGCCGAAGGAGCTCAGGCCCATCGCCGTTCCTCGTGCGGCCGCCGCCCGGGCGACGGCGACCTCCCCGTCCGGGTGCACCGCCTGGACGCCGGTCGGCGAGATGACGACCGGCAGCGCGATGGTCCGGCCGAGCACGGTCGTGGCCAGTTCGCGTTTGTCCGCGAGGCTCGCGGTCCGCGGCGCGAACCGCAGTTCGCCGAAGGCCTCGACGTTGTCCTGGAGCGTCACGCCCCGCTCGGATCCGGCATGGAGGGCGGAATACACCGAGGTAGGCAGCCGTCTGCGGGCGCGTCGCTGGGCTTCGGCGACGGATTCGAACCATGCGTTGCTCATTGCAGGACCTCGTGTCTCGAGCAGGCGGGGGCGGTCACAGGGCGAGTCCGCCGTCCACCGGAATGACCGCTCCGGTCATCGCGCTGCTGTCCGGGCCGGCCAGGAACGCCAGGACGGCGGCGATCTCCGCGGGTCGCAGCAGCCTGTGTTCCGGCTGCTGCGCGGCGAACTCGGCGGCCCCGGACAGGCCGTAGAGGCGGGCGCTCTCGGCGAGGATCCCGGTGTCGGTCGAGCCGGGGCTGACCGCGTTCGCGGTTACCCCGGTGCCACCCAGTTCGGCGCCCAGCGCCCGGATCAGGCCGGCGACTCCCGCTTTGGCCGCGCAATAGGCGGCCAGTTTCGGCAGACCGCGGGTGGCGGCGGCCGAGGCGACCGCGAGGAACCGTCCAGAACGCGGCGGCGGCCGGTGAAGCAGCGCCGGGATCGCCGCCCTGGCGAGGTTGACCACCCCGCCGAGGTCGACGTCGAGCACCGCGCGTTCCCGGTCTTCCGGCACCTCCCAGAGCGGCGCGCCGCCCGCGATCACGCCGGCGGCGGCGATCGCGGCGTCCAACCCGCCCCACCGGTCCCGTGCCTCGGCGACCGCGGCCCGAAGCCCGGCGAGGTCGCGGACGTCGACGACGGCCTGCCGGACCCGACCCGGCTCCCCGGCGTACGACGCGGCCCGCGCCACGACGGCGTCGAGCTCCTGCTTGGTGCCCAGCGGGTAGGGCAGAGCCGGATCATCAGCGGCCTGATCCACGGCGAGCACCGCCCAGCCGCGTTCCGCCAGCGCGAGGACGGTGGCCGCGCCGATGCCGCGTGCCGCTCCGGTCACCACGGCCACCCGCCCGGCCCGGCCGCTCATCGCCGCGCCCCGGCGTACCGGCCAAGCCATGCCTCGACGTATCGGACGAGTGCGCCGCCCAGCTCGTTGAGCAGTTGCGCGCCGGCGACGGCGGTCGCCTTGGTGGGATCGCCCAGCACGCCCGACGGGCTGACCGCGCGTACGCCTTCGGCGCGCAGCCTCGGCATGATCTCGGCCAGCGGTCGGCGCTCGCCCGGTGCGCTCAGCTCCACCCGCACGATGGCGGGACGCAACGCCAGCAGCATCGCCGTCTCCTCCCGGCCCGCGTGCGCGTCACCGTTCTCCCAGTCGGGCTGGAAGAGCACCACGTCCCTGGATTCGGCTTGCAGTCTGGCGACCGCACGGCCGAGCGGTTCGGCGTTGCCTCCGTGCCCGGAGACGAACAACAGCCGCGAGAACGTCTCGGCGGCCGAGCGGCCCAGCTCCAGTGCGAGGTGCTCGGTTGCGTCCTGGCCGATCGAGAGGGTGCCCGCGAAGCCGGCGTGCTCCCCGCTGGAGCCGTACGGCACCAGCGGCGCGATCAGCACGTCCGGCAGTTCGGCGGCCAGGCGTTCGCACAGTGCCATGGCGATGTCGGCGTCGGTGGACAGCGGCAGATGCGGGCCATGCTGCTCGGTCGAGCCCATCGGCACGGCCAGCAGGGCGCCGCCGGCCGCTCGTTCGGCGACCTCGGGCCAGGTGAGCTCCGCCAGCCACATCTCAACGCACCGCCTCGGAGAATCCGGCCAGTGGACTCTCCTCGCACGTCCGTTCCGGCGGCCGACGGCCGATCGTGACCGGCACCCGTCCGCTCCCGGCGGCGCGTCCGTGCGAGTGGTCCGGCATCGACCGCGGCGCCGTGCCCGGTGCGACCGCGGCGAGCGCCGTCTCGCCGTGCCCGCGTACGCATTCCGGGTCGGGGCCGTCCAACGGCAGGCCGGTGAAGAACTTCGCCGCCATGCAGCCGCCCCGACACGAGTCGTAGGCCGAACACGCGGAGCACGCGCCACCGGTCTGCGGGCGGCGCAGGTCGGCGAAGAGCTCTGATTCCCGCCACACCCTCGCGAAGCCGCCGTCGCCGCGCACGTTCCCGGCCCGGAAGGCGTCGTGGATCGCGAACGGGCATGCGTACACGTCGCCGATCGGATCGACCAGGCACACCACGCGGCCCGCTCCGCAGAGGTTCAACCCCGGCGGCGCTTGTCCGTACCCTGCCAAGTGGAAGAACGAGTCGCCGGTCAGCACGCGTTCGCCGTGTTCGAGTAGCCATTCGTACAGCGCGCGCTGCTGGTCCGCGGTGGGATGCAGCTCATCCCACACGTCGGCGCCGCGGCCCGAGGGCCGTAGCCGGGTCAGCCGTAGCTGCGCGCCGAGCCGTTCGGCGATCTCCTCGAAGGCGTCGAGCTGCCCGACGTTGTGACGGGTCACCACCACGGACAGCTTGAATCCGGCGAAGCCCGCCGCGGCGAGGTTCTCCATGGCCTGCAACGCGGTCCGATACGAGCCCGCGCCGCGCACCGCGTCGTTGACGCTCTCGGTGGCGCCGTCCAGGGAGATCTGCACGTCCACGTAATCGCTGCCGGCCAGCCGCGCTGCCGTCTTCGGGGTGATGCGCACGCCGTTGGTGGAGAACTTCACTCCGACGTGGTGCGCGGTCGCGTAGTCGACCAGCTCCCAGAAGTCCGACCGCACCGTGGGTTCGCCGCCGCCGATGTTCACGTAGAACACCTGCATCCGTTCGAACTCATCGATCAGGGCCTTGCACTCCGCGGTGCCGAGTTCCCGCGGATCGCGCCGGCCCGAGGACGACAGGCAGTGCACGCACGAGAGGTTGCAGGCGTAGGTCAGCTCCCACGTCAGGCAGATCGGTGCCTCGAGGCCGTACTGGAACTCGTCAATCAGCGGTGCCATCTGCTCGCTCCTCGGGCCGGATCGTGCCGGACGCGGCCAGCGCGGCCAGCGCCCGCCGGTAGCGGGGTAGTTCGGCCGCCGAGATGCCGGCCGCGGCGCACGCGGCCCGTGCGGACGGCTGCTCGGCCAGGGCGAGGACCGCGGCCGAGAGCCTCGGGTCGGTCAGGAAGGAGAGCTTGCGCGTGCCGAAGTGATAGAGCAGCGCGCCGAACCGCTCCGGACGCAGCGAGACCCGTTCATCGAGCCGCCAGGCCTCGTCGAGTCCGAACTCCCGCGCCGGCCGGACGTCCGGCGCGGCGTCAGTAGACACCGCACATGCCGTCGATGGAGATCTCCTCGACCAGCAGGTCCTCGATCACGACGTCCGCCTCTTCCGAGCCGGTGTCTTCCTCGGTCCGCTCTGCCACGTCCGTCTCGTCAGCCATCTTCGCCCCTAGGCAGGATCGTCCTGGTCATCACGACATAGTGACCACTATGCTGGAGGTTAACGCCGCGTGCTTGCTGAATCAAGAGTCTGGATACAAGAGAAGGTATACTTTATAATCTCTGCAGGCGCGCCGACGGCGCCGCCGGAAGGAGCCGGGATGCGCACGAGCCTGTGGGCCCTCGTCGAGGAGAGGGCCGGGGCGAGCCCCGACGGCGAGATGATGGTGGACGAGCTCGGCCGGCGGATGACCTTCCGGGAGTACCGCGCCGCCGCGCTGCGCGCCGCGGCCGGACTGGCCGATCTGGGTGTCGCCGACGGCACCCCCGTGACCTGGCAGCTGCCCACCTGGATCGAGTCGGCCGTGCTCGTCGGCGCGCTCAGCCGCCTCGGCGCGGTGCAGAACCCCGTGCTCCCGAGCTACCGGGAGCACGAGTTGGCGTTCGTGACGCGGCAGACCGGAGCGCTCCTGCTCATCGTGCCGCCGACCTGGCGCGGCTTCGACTATCCCGCACTCGCCGAGACGGTCGCCGCCGGGCAGCCCGGATTGCGCGTGCTCGTGGTGGACGGCGCCCTTCCCGCGGGGGATCCCGCGCGTTTGCCACCGATCCCCGGCACGGGCGGTGTGCGCTGGCACTTCTACACCTCCGGCACCACCGCCGAGCCCAAAGGCGCCCGGCACACCGACGCCGGGGTGCTGGCCGGCGGCATCGGCATGGCCGGTCGGCTCGAAGCCACCGCCGAGGACCGGGCGGCCGTGGTCTTCCCCTTCGCCCACATCGGCGGCTGCACCACCTGGCTCACCGCCTGCCTGGCCACCGGATTGACCATGATCCTCACCGCGGCCTTCGACCCGGTCGCCACCGTCGAGCAGCTCGGCCGCGAGGGCGTGACTCTCGCCGGCGCGGGCACCGTCTTCCAGTTCGCGTATCTGGCCGCGCAGCGCCGCACCCCGGACAGGCCGATCTTTCCCGCGATCCGCTGTGCGCTGGCGGGCGCGTCCCCGAAGCCATCCACTCTGCATGCTGATATCAAGGCCGAGATTGGTGGCCTGGGAGTGGCGTCCGGGTACGGCCTCACCGAGGCGCCCATCCTCACGATGGGCAGTCCGCACGACCCGGACGAGGTCCTCGCTCGCTGCGAAGGACGGCCTCTCGACGGCGTCCGGCTGCGCGTGGTGCGTGCCGACGGCGGCGAGGCGGCTCGCGGCCAGGAGGGCGAGGTGCGGGCGAAGGGGCCCCAGGTGATGCTCGGCTACCTCGACCCCGCGCTGGACTCCGACGCGTTCGACGAGGACGGCTGGCTGCGCACCGGCGACCTGGGCCGACTCGACGAGAGCGGCAACCTGACCGTCACCGGGCGCATCAAGGACGTCATCATCCGCAGGGGCGAGACCATCAGCGCTCGGGAGGTCGAGGACTTGCTCGCCGAGCATCCCGATGTGGCCGAGGCCAGCGTCGTCGGGCTTCCCGACCCGGAAGCCGGGGAGCGCGCGTGCGCCGTGATCGTTCCCGCTCCGAATACGGCACCGACCCTCCAGATCCTGGTCGACTTCCTGCGAGCACGCGGCCTCATGCCGCAGAAGCTGCCCGAGTCGATGGAGACCGTTGTCGAGTTGCCGCGCAATGCGGCCGGAAAAGTCCTCAAGAACGAACTGCGCGACCGTCTCACCGAAAGGGTCCGCCGATGGGGCTGATGGAGGATTTACCCGGTGTGTCCCGCGCCGCGCTCGCCGTGTTCCTCTCTGACGCAGCCGGTGCGCAGGCGCCGCCCACCGAGGCGATGCGGATCTCGCTTCTGTCCGGGGGCCGCTCCAACCTGACCTACCGCGTCGACTGGGGCCCTCATCGCTGGGTCCTGCGTCGTCCGCCGTTGGGGCATGTGCTGCGGACCGCGCACGACATGCGGCGTGAAGCCCGCGTGCTCACCGCGCTCGCTCCCACCGCTGTTCCAGTGCCCGCCGTAGTGGCTCTGTGCGAGGACGAGGGGGTCATCGGAGCTCCCTTCTACGTCATGGAGGCGGTCGAAGGCCAGGTCCTGCGCACCGACGAAGATCTCGCGCGGTTGGACCCCCACACGGCGAGGGAACTCGCGTACGCCTTCGTCGACACCCTCGCCGACCTGCACAACGTCGAGCCCGCCGAGGTGGGTCTGGCCGACTTCGGCCGCCCGGAGGGCTACCTCGAACGCCAACTGGCGCGTTGGGCCGTCCAACTCGCCGATTCCCACTGCCGTACGGTCGAGGGCTTCGACGAACTGGCACGCCGACTGGGGGAGCGGCGGCCCGCGTCGCAGGGATATGCCCTCGTGCACGGGGACTACCGGCTGGACAACGTCATCGTCGACCCGGCCGAGCCGGGACGTGTGCGCGCGGTCCTGGACTGGGAGATGGCCACACTCGGAGACCCACTCGCGGACGTCGGGCTGTTCCACCTGTACTGGATCGGCTGGGCGGGCATCGACAACCCCATCGCCGGCACGCCGGGCCTGCTTCCGGCCTTCCCCGACTGGTCCGAACTCGCCGAGCGCTACGCGCACCGAAGCACCCTGAAGCTTGACGATCTCGACTGGTACATGGCGTTCGCCGCGTACAAGCTCGCCGTCATCCTCGAGGGCATCCACTACCGGCACCGCAACGGCATGACTGTCGGGGAGGGCTTCGAGGAGATCGGCGCCATGGTCCCGCAACTCGTCGAGCGCGGGCTCACCCACCTTCGCGGCTGACGCCCCGACACGAACGGACCGCCAGATGGACTTTTCCTTCGATGAGCGCACCGAGAAGTTGCGGGAGAGCCTCGGCACGTTCGTACGCACCCGCGTCATACCGGCCGAGCCGCTCTTTGCGCAGCCGGCTCCCGGCCCCGGCTCGTCCGGCTGGGGGCGTCCCGCGGCGATGGCCGAGTTGCAGCGCGAGGCGCGAGCCCGCGGATTGTGGAACCTGTTCATGCCACGTCGTTCTCCGCACGGCGCGGGGCTGTCGGCCCTCCAATACGCGCCCCTTGCCGAGATCACCGGCTGGAGCCCATGGATCGCACCCGAGGCGCTCAATTGCGCTGCTCCGGACACCGGCAACATGGAACTGCTGGATATGTTCGCCACCGAAGAGCAGAAGAGGCAGTGGCTCGAACCGCTGCTGACGGCGAGTATCCGCTCCGCGTACTGCATGACAGAACCCGCAGTCGCCTCCTCCGACGCGTCGAACATCCGGTTGCGGGCGAGGCGAGACGGCGACCACTACGTCCTCGACGGCCGCAAGTGGTGGGCCACCGGCGCCATGGCACCGGAATGCGAGCTACTCGTCGTGCTCGCCATCACCGACCCGGACGCCGAGCGGCGGCGGCGCCAGAGCATCCTGCTCGTCCCCAAGGACACACCCGGCGTCCGCGTGGTACGCGGCCTGTCGGTCTTCGGCTTCACCGATTCGGCCCACGGCGGCCACGCCGAGGTGCATTTCGACGGCGCCCGCATACCCGTCGGCAGCCTGCTGGGAGACGAAGGCGAAGGCGCGCGCCTCGCCCAGGCCCGCCTCGGCCCCGGACGCATCCACCACTGCATGCGCCTGGTGGGCATGGCCGAGCGGGCCGTGGAGCTGATGTGCGCCCGCGCCGAGGAACGCAGCGCCTTCGGGCGCCCGCTCGCGGACCACGGCGAGGTGCTGGCCTGGATCGCCGAGGCCCGGCTTCGGATCGACCAACTCCGCCTGATGGTTCTTCAGGCCGCCTGGCTGATCGACGAAGTCGGTGCGCGCGCGGCCCGCACCGAGATCTCCGCCATCAAGGTGGCCGCCCCGCCGACCGCCGAATGGGTGATCGACCGAGCCATTCAGGTGCACGGCGCGGCGGGTATGGCGCAGGACCTGCCCTTGGCAATGCTCTGGGCCCAGGCGCGCGGGCTGCGCTTCGCCGACGGCCCCGACGAGGTGCATCGCATGGTTCTCGGCCGACGTGAGCTCGACCGCCAACGACGTAGGCGCACGGGAGAGGACACGTGATGACGACGACCGGCCCGGCCGCCCCGGTACGACTGGAGCTCGATCACGAGCGCCGTGTGGCCCATATCGTTCTGGCACGGGAAAACACAGGCAACGCATTCGAGCTCGACTTCATCAGGGCCTTGCGTGATGCCGTTCGGCAAGTGGCGGACCTGACCCGCGACACTGCGCCCGGCAGCATGGCCGCCGTACTGCTGCGCGCCGAGGGTCGGAACTTCAGCGTCGGCGGCAATCTGCGTGAATTCGCAGCCCAGGGAGATGACGTCGGCCCGTACGTCAGGGAACTCGCCGACACCGCGCACTCGGCCGTGCTCGCGCTCGCCGGCCTCCAGGTGCCCGTCGTCGCCGAGGTGCGCGGAGCCGTCGCCGGGGGAGGGGTCGGCCTCGCGCTCACTGCCGACCTGATCGTGGCCGCGCGCTCCACGAAGCTGCGGCTCGCCTACACCGCCATCGGCCTGACCCCGGACTGCGGGACCTCGTGGTTCCTCCCCCGGATGCTCGGCGAGCAGCGGGCGCTCGACCTCACCCTCACCAATCGGACGCTCACGCCTGCCGAAGCCGAGCGATGGGGTCTCTTCAGTCGAGTCGTCGACGACGCGGATGCACCGCTCGTCGCCGAGGAGCTAGCCGGCACCCTGGCCGCCGGCCACGGCAGCGCACTTCGTCGCGCGAAGCTGCTGATGCGCGACAGAGGGCTCGCCGGATTGCGCGAGCGCCTCGAACTCGAGGCGGTACTCATCGCCGAAGCCGCCGCCCGGCCTGAGGCTCGGGCGGCGGCGAAACGGTTCCTCGGCCTTACGGCGCGGTGAAGTTCGGGGTGATCTCGGTGTAGTCGAGACCCGCTACCGGCAGTCCGTTCTGAACGCCGACGACCGCGGAGGAACCTTCCCAGTAGCCGGTCGGCGTTCCCTGGGCGGTGAGGGTTGTCGGTTCCTGATCGGCCTGCTGTGCCAGCACGGTGAAGGTGCCGTCCGGCACGGTGACCTGCCAGTTCTGCGGGTAGGTGACATGCGTGACGGGGCTGGTCCAGCTGCCCAGCGGCGTCTCGCTGATCTGGTTCGGGTTGAGGTTGACCGTGGAGCCGTTGGGGTGGATCTCGGTGCCCACGATCTGGGCCACCTTGCCGGTGGCGTCATGGATGAAATAGAGCATGTACTGCGTGCCGTTGGCGAGCTGCATGCTGAACCAGGTCCAGCCGCCGGTGCCCGGGGCGAAGTCGCCCCACTGGTGGTCCTGCCACGCCATGCCGGTCACCTTGACCGGAACGCCGTGGTCCATGACCGTCCCCGAGGCGTGCAAGGCCGTCTCGGAGTAGTAGTAGGACTGACCGAACGGCCCGTAGGGGATGAGGCCCCCGTTGCCGTGCAGCGCGGCGGGCGTGGACTGGTCGGCGGAGAGGCTGATGCCGTAGTTGCCGTCCTTGAACGCCGCCGTGAGCGTGTTCTGGCCGTTGACGCCGTGCATGTTCCAGCCGTTGACGGAGTTGTCGTAGCCGCCCCCGGGCGGGATGACGTCGGGCTGCTGTGCGTACTCGGACATGTCGGCCTCGTACGTGCCCCGGGTCAGGTCGGTGATGGCGAACTGGCCGTTGTACAGCGCGGATGCCGGCTCGGTGTTCTGGGCGTTGATCCGGATGAAGCTCAGCAGGAAGCCGTACCGGTGCACCTTGCCCGACGGGTCCACGCCGGTGAGGTGGCCGTTGAAGTACCACCACTCCATGACGGTGGACGGGTGCGGGCTCTCGTCCTGCGGCAGCGTGACCGCCGCCGTCGTGGCATGCGCCGGGCCGCCGGCCAGCAGCGCCGCCACGGTGAGGGGAACGAGGAGGAGCTGCGCAAGGCGCCTCGCCCTTGAGGTACCTGCACGTGATCGCATAGACTAGCCTCCGTTCATTTTGTATATTTCATTTAATATGTTCTGGTGCAGCCGGGAGCCTAACAGTGCACGAAGATCACATCAAGGGATCGGTGCATCCCCGGCAGCAACTGACCAAAAGTGGATATATGGCCGATGACGAGCCCGGCCTGTCCGCGCTCTACGCGTATCCCGACGGCGTGCGGCGATGGGTGCGCGCGAACATGGTGGCGTCGGTGGACGGCCTGGCCGAGGCGGCCGGCGTCTCGGCCGGCTTGTCCAGCCCCGCCGACCGGCGACTATTTCGACTGCTTCGCGGGCTGGCGGACGTCATCCTCGTGGGCGCCGGGACGGTGCGTGCCGAAGGGTACGGACCGGCTCGGGTCTGCCCGGAACACGCGCAAGCCCGAGCGGCCGCCGGACAACGACCGGCCGCCGCCGTCGCCGTCGTCAGCGCATCGCTCGAGCTGGATTTCGACAGCCGGCTCTACACGGAGGCGACGACTCCGACGATCACCGTGACCGTCGAGGACGCGCACCCCGACCGCCTGGCTCGCGCGCGTGCGGCCGGCGAAGTGGTGCTGGCCGGACGCGGTGGCCGTGTCGACCTCGCCGCGGCGATCGACATCCTCGCGGACAGCGGCCGCGGCAGGGTGCTGTGCGAGGGCGGGCCCACACTCCTTGCCGCCGTCGCGGCAGCGGACTCCTTGGACGAGCTCTGCCTTACCGTCTCGCCGCAACTGCGCGCCGGCGCCGGCCTGCGGATCCTGGTCGGCCCGGCCTTCGCGGAGCCGACCAGGCTGAATCTCGCCGCGCTGCTGACCGACAGCGGCTTCGTGTTCGCGCGTTACCTCGTGGCTCACCGCGGCGCATGACCCGGTGCGGCGTCCGGATGCGTCCGTGAAAAGTTCGGCGGCCCGCTGCGCGGTCGCCGGGCGCTCGGCATAGCCCGCCATGACCGTCGCGACGATCTCGGCGAGGCTCAGTCCCGGACGGTATATCGCCGCTGTCACCTCCTCGAGCGGCGCGGCCTCGCGGACCTGCGGGTCCGCCAGGGCCGCCGCGATTCGGCGCTGCCCGGAGCTTCGGCGTGCCGCCGCGGCTCGGCTGCCGGCCGGTCGGGTCGTGCGTTGTCGGTGACTGCCACGTCTCGTCCGTCCGCACTGTCGCGAGCTCGATCGAGCACGCATTATACAATATATACTTTGAGCGGTGTGGCCCGCGATGGAGGAGGTCTCGGAATGAGCGACACGCCCGGTCCGGTCGTGGTCGTCGGCACCGGCGCCGCCGGTCTCGCGACGGTGGAAGGCTTGCGTCGCCACGGCTACGACGGGCCCATCAGCTGGGTAGGCGCCGAGGCGCATCTGCCCTACGACCGGCCGCCGCTGTCCAAGCAGATCCTGACCGGCGCGTGGGAGGCCGACCGGATCGCGCTGTGCTCCGAGGAGCGGATCGGTGACCTTGACGTGGAGCTGCGGACCAGGAGCACGGTCGCTCGAGTGGACCTGCCGGGAAAGCTCGTCCACCTCGCCGACGGCACGACGCTGCCGTTCGGCACATTGGTCGCCGCGACCGGTGTCCGGCCGAGGACGTTGCCCAGCTTCAACGGCGTAGGCGGCGTGCACACCGTCCGCACCATCGACGACGTGCTCGCCCTGCGCGGTCGGCTCGGCCCTGGCCGCCGAGTCGTGATCATCGGGGGCGGCTTCCTCGGCACCGAGTTGGCCGCATCCGCGCGCACCCTCGGTGCGGAGGTCCATGTCTTCGAACCCGAGCCGACACCGCTTGCCGCCGTGGTGGGCATTGAAATCGGCGCGATGCTGGCCCGAGTGCACCGCGAGCATGGAGTCGACGTACGTACCGGCCCCGCCGCGCTGGTCACGGGACCGGACGTCCGCAGCACTGCCGTCACAGGCGTCGTACTCGCCGACGGCACCAGGATTCCGGCCGACCTTGTGGTGGTCGCGATCGGCTCGGTCGCGGCCACGGAGTGGCTAAGCGGCAGCGGAATCGACTGCGCCGACGGAGTGCGGTGCGACGAGTATTGCGCGGCCGCGCCCGGCGTCTACGCGGCCGGCGACGTCGCATCGTGGCAGCACGTCGGCTTCGGCGCCCGCGTGCGTCTCGAACACCGAACCAACGCCGGCGAGCAGGGCCAGTACGTCGCGAAACGAATTCTCGGGCTCGTCACGGAGCCCTTCAAGCCGGTTCCGTACTTCTGGTCCGACCAGTACGACCTCAAGATCCAGGCGTTCGGGCTGCTGCGCGGCTACGACGAGATCCGCATCGTCGACGGTGCGGTCGAGGACGGCGCGTTCCTTGCCCTGTATCGGAAAGGCCCGCGCCTGGCGGGCGTTCTCGGTGTGCGCAGGGCCCGCGCCTTGGGCGGCTGGCGGTCACTGGTCGCGGCGGGCGCACTGTGGAGCGAGATCGACGCGTCCGCCGTCGACACCGTAGCGCGGTGAAGCGTTGCGACCCTCCCCCCGGGTCGGGCTCGGGCGATGACGGGCGGGGCGTTGTAGCCCTCGACGTGCAGTGCCGGCTCGCCCGCGGGCAGTGCGCTGTCCGGGAAGGACACGATGAGCGTGCGTGTTTCGCCGGGGAGCAGCCACAAGTAGTCGGTGCGCGTCAGTTGGTTCGGCTGGTGGCGCTGGTAGCCGCCTCGGTCGGCGCGGCGGTAGCGGCCTGGGCGGCTGCGGCCCGCAGCTGGGCCAGCCGTTGTCGGGAGGGCAGCAGCACGAGGGCGAGCAGTACTCCGAGGCCGAACAGGGCTGCGGAGATGGCGAACGCGAGTGTGTAGCCGTGTGTGGCTGCGGCCGCTTCCGCCGTGGCCCGCGGAGTGGGGTGGGCGGCGAGGTAGCGGGCTGTCGCGGTGAGCGCGATCGTGCTGAGTGCGGCGGTACCTATGGAGCCGCCGACCTGCTGCATCGTGTTGACCAGGGCGGATGCTACGCCGGCGTCTTGGCGTCGCACGCCGGCTGTGGCGGTGTTGATGGCCGGCGCGATGATCATGCCGAAGCCCAGTCCCATGACGAGCAGGGCAGGTAGTACGTCGGGGATGTAGCCGGACGAGACGGTGAGCCGGCTGAGGTACGCCATCGCGCCGCCGCCGAGCAGCATGCCCGTGGCGATCAGTGCGCGGGGCCCGAGGCGGGGCAGCAGGAAGATGCTGGAGGTGTTGGAGCTGGCGAAAATGCACGCGATCATGGGCAGGAAGGCCAGGCCGGTGCCCACCGGTGTATACCCCTTGACTGTCTGCAGGTAGTAGGTCAGGAACAGGAACACGCCGAAGATCGCGATGCCGGCGACGCCGACGGCGACGTAGGCACCGCCACGGGTGCGGTCGAGGATCACCGACAGCGGCAACAGCGGATGGCGCGCGCGCCGCTCAGCGAAGGCGAACCCGGCCAGCAGCATCAGGCCGGCGGCCAGCGACCCGAGAGTGAGCGAGGAGCCCCAGCCCGCGGTCTCGGCGTGTGAGAACCCGAACACGATCGCGAACAGCCCGCTACAGGCCAGCAACGTGCCGGCCCAGTCCATGCGCGGCCGCTCGGCGGGACGGGGGGTGTGCATGAAGACCAGGGCGCCGGCCACGGCGATCGCGGCGAAGATCAGGTTGACGTACAGCGTCCAGCGCCAGTTCAGGTACTCGGTCAGGACTCCGCCGAGGATCAGGCCGACGGCTCCGCCCCCGGCGGCCACGGACCCGAACACTCCGAACGCCCGGCCCCGCTCGCGCGGTTCGTGAAACGTGCTGACCAGGGTGCCCAACGCCGCGGGGGCGAGGATCGCGCCGAACGCGCCCTGCAGCGTGCGGGCCATGACCAGCATTCCGAAGGAGACGGACGCCCCGCCCAGGGCCGAAGCGGCCGCGAAGCCGATCAGGCCGGTGATGAACACGGTCTTGCGGCTGAACATGTCGCCGATACGCCCGCCGAGCAGGAGCAGGCTGCCGAACGCCAGGGCGTACGCGGTCACCACCCACTGCCGGTCGCCGTCGGCGAATCCCAGGTCGCGTTGGGCGGAGGGGAGCGCGATGTTCACGATGGTCGCGTCAAGCACGACCATGAGCTGGGCGATGGCAACGATCACCAGTACCAGCCATCGGTGGTCCGCTCGTGGATCGGCTCTCATCGACTTCTGGGCGTCGGCGGGGTGTTGTGCCATTGCGGTTCTCTCCCCAGGATTTCGGCGGCCTGCGCCGCCGGGCGGCAGAGGCGATGAACAATCGCACCCGTTCACCGCACCGAGCAAGGCGGCCTGCGCCTGCAGAGCGGTCCCATGGCGTTCAGTGATCGGCGGCTTCAGGGTGAACTCCCGGCCGGGAACGCAGGTCGGATCCGTGCGGTGCCGCCGAGGTCTGGAACAACTCGTGTTCGGCAAGACACCGTCGACGGTGAGATCACACCCACCGCAGGGCCAGAAATCCAGCATACGCCGAGCGGCGCCGATCCGGACCGGGCTCGCGGCCGCCTCGGCGATGCCGCAGCTCGGGGGCGGCGCCGGCGGCAGGTCACACGATCGGCGGGCCGCCCTCGACCGGCTATCCGGCGGCATTCCGCACCGAGCCCGCGGACCGGAGGGCCCACCGCTTCGTTCAGCCGCCGCCGGGCCTGGACGCCGGGGTGGCGCCCTACTCGCCCTCATGATCGAAATCCGAGCCGGCCTGGCCCATTGCCACAACGGCGGGCCACCGCGTATCCGTCCGACGCGGATTCTGGGACCGTTTGGGGACCACACACTATGCGTGATCTTGAACGACCTGCGGGGGAGCGGCCGGCAAAACTGGTCCGCAGATGGTCTCCAGGTTCTGAGAGCGTCGAGCTGTCGCTCCGAAGCGGGCCGGCGTAGCAGCCTCGAGGCGACAGCTCTACACCAGGTGGCGGGGCGTCATCGTGCGGATTCCGTGGTCGCCGCGGCCGCGGCCGGGGAGGGGAGGGCGACGCCGTGCTCTCGCAGGAAGCGGTCCCGGCCGCGCAGGCCGATTCGGTTCATCGGGGGGAGCAGGCGGGGCAGCAGCCACGGGAGGCTTTCGACGGCTCGGGTCAGCAGGCTGTCGCTGTAGGGCACGTAGATCTCGAGGCGGCGGGTGCGCAGGGCGCGCTCGAAGGCGTCCGCGACGTCGGATGGAGTGGAGATCTTGCCGACGAAGTTGAGCAGGCTGCCGCCGTGGGTCGCCTCCTGCATGAGCATCGGGGTGTCGACGGCGCTGGGGTAGACCCCGGAGACCGCGACGCCGGTGCCGTTGAGTTCGGCGCTGAGTGCGCACAGGTAGGCGCGCAGGCCCGCCTTCGCCGCCGAGTACGCCGCCGAGCCGGGCAGTGCGATGATGCCGCCCATGGAGACCGTGGCCAGCAGGTGGCCACGTTCGCGTTCGGTGAAGGTGCGGGCGGCCGCGGCGATCACGTGGATCGGCCCGCTGAGCATGACGGCCAACTGCCGATCGACGACCTCGAGGGGGAGGTCGACCGCATCACCTGGGGCGATGATCCCGGCGTTGCAGATCAGCACCTCCAGGTCCTCGGCCCATTCGCCCGCGATGCGGGCGGCCAGTTCCGCGGTCGCGGCCGGGTCGCTGAGATCGCATTCGACGGCCTCGATGCCGGGTAGGCCGTCGAGGGCCTCGCTGACGGCTCCGGCGTGCAGGTCGACGGCGATGATCCGGTAGCCCTGCGCCGAGAGGCGTCGTGCCACCTCGGCTCCGATGCCGCCGGCCGCGCCGGTCAGCAGCGCCGTTCGGCGCCGGCGAGTGGTCGGGTTCGGGTCAGGCATGGGCTCTCGCCTCCGCTGAGCCGGCCGTCGCAGTGCCTGCGTCAGCTGAGCCGGCCTGCGCGGTGCGGGCCGCCGCGGGGGCCGGGGCGCCGGGTCGGATGTCGTCGTAGTACTGGTGGTCGAGGTCGGGCCAATCGAACCGGTCGCGCAGATCGGCGAGGTAGCTCTGGTAGGCGGAGGACTCGACGTAGTTGGCGTGCCGGGGGCTGTCGATGTAGTCGATGCCGCCGCGTAGGTTCGGGTAGTCGTTGGTCTTCCGGTGGCGCAGTTCGTCGCGGTGCTCCCCGGTCTCGCGGGCGCGGATGTCCATGACGACGAGCTGGGCCATCTCGTCGAAGCGCTTGTAGGCGGCGTCGGCGAACTCGATGAAGCCGAGTACGTAGAGGCTGTCGTGCGAACGGTTGAATACATTGAGGTAAAGCTGCGGATGCCCGTCCTTCCAGGCGAACAGGTCGGGGTCGAGGAATGGGAGCTTGTACTCGTAGCCGGTGCAGAGTACGACCAGGTCGAACTCCTCGACGGAGCCGTCCTTGAAGACGGCGCCGTCCGCGGTGAAGTGTTCGATGTCGGGCTTGGCGATCAGGTCGCCGTGCGCGAGATGGTGCAGCACCTGGGTGTTCATGATCGGGTGGCTTGCCAGGGCGTCGTGGTCCGGCGCGGGAAGCCCGAATCGGGTCAGGTCGCCGACGAGGGAGTCGATGAGCTTGTTGATATCCGAGGACAGGCTTACGCCCTTGGGCGGCTCGAGGATTCCGCTGACGACGGCGTCGGTGGGGAGGCCGGCGATGTGCTTGGGCAGGTAGCGGTAGCCGCGGCGGACGGACAGGAAGGCGCGGTCGGCGAGCCGTGCGGCATCGCTGGCGATGTCGACTCCTGAGTTGCCGGCGCCGACGATCAGGACGCGCTTGCCGAGGAACTCCTGCCCGGACCGGTAGGAGACCGAGTGTCTGATCTCGCCGCCGAAGGATTCCGCGCCCTGGATGGCGGGCGCATTGGCGTGCCAGGTCACCCCGGGCGCGGCGACGAGGCCGTCGTAGTCCAGGACGCGGCCGTCGGAGAGCGAGATCCGCCACCGGTCGCCGTCCAGCTCCTCGGCGCGCTCGACGCCGGTGTTGAAGGTGACTTTGCCGTAGAGGCCCCAGTCGCGGGCGAAGCCGCGGAGGTAGTCGCGGATCTGCCACCAGGTCGGGTAGTCGGGGAAGTCGGCGGGCATCGGCGCGCCGTAGAAGCCGCTGGTGTACTTCGAGCTGATGAAGTGGGCCGACTCGTACATCGGGGTGCCGGGGTTGTCGATGTCCCAAATACCGCCGAAGTCGCTGTGGCGCTCGAACCAGTCGAAGGGCACGCCCTCCTTCATCAGCGCGCGGGCCATGATCATCGAGCTGGGTCCGCCGCCGACGATGACGTATTTGCGGGTGTACGTGACCTTCGCGCGGGCGACGGTCGCGTCGGTGCGCTTGCGCAGATGGCTGACCGCGAAGGCGGCGTAGACCGCGGGCTTGGCCCGCCGGAACCAGAGCGCGACCGCGACCCCACCGCCGGCGACGATGACGAGCAGGGCCGGGAAGAGGTCGATCACCTTGTTCGCCGTGCCGGTCAGGGTGGCGTAATTGGCGACCGCCAGTGCCACGCCGGTGCCCAGACCGAGGAAGGCGATGACGGGTGCGACGACCCCGGAGAACCACGCCCGGTCCTTACGGCGCCAGAAGAATACGAGCACTGCCAGCGCCGTGACCGCCTGGACCGAGATGATTCCGAGGGTGCCGAGTCCGATGAGGCTCGCGGCGATGACCAGGTAGGGGTCTGCCCCGGCCAGCGCAAGAGCCCCGACGACCAGCACCGTGAGGGCCGAGACCGCGATGCTGGCGATGTGCGGGCTCAGATGGCGCGGGTGGTACTCGCCCAGCGGGCGCGGGAGAAACGCCTCCCGGCCGAGAGCGAATACGTAACGGCTGGCGGCGTTGTGCAGGGCCAGGTAGGAGGCGAGCAGGCTGGTGCACATGAGGACGGCGCAAGCGTTGTACAGGGCGGTGCCGCCGTACTGCTGGGCGAGCGCGAAGACGAAGTTGCCGACCTGCTGCTGGGCCAGCGCGGGCGCCTGGTCGCCGCCGGCGCCGCCGATGAGTATCAGCGAGGTGAACACGTAGAAGACCGCGATGACGCTGACGGCGGTGAAGGCCGCGCGGGGGATGCTGCGCTCGGGGCTCTTCGTCTCCTCGCCGTAGAGCGCGGCGGACTCGAAGCCCACGAAGCTCGTGAAGGCGAACATCGCCGAGATCCCGATCGAGCCGGTGAACACGACGTGCGGGCTGAATGCCTGCCACGGCAAGGCCGCGGCGTGCCGCTGTCCGACCGTGAGCACGTCGAGGGCGATGAGGACCGCGAACTCCAGGCACATCAACACGCCGAGAATCCGCGCGGAGAGATCGACGTTGCGATAGCCCAGAAATGCGACGATCGCGACCGAGACCGCCGTGCACACCCCCCACGGCACATTGATGCCGGATGTGGCCAGCACGAGCGAGGTGAAATAGCCGAACGCGGCGGGCAGCCCGATCGCGAGTGCGGCATAGCCCAGAATCGCGAGGTACGCCGACGCCGCGCCGAGCGGTTTGCCCAGAGCTCGTGCGACCAGCAGATAGAAGGCTCCCTCGTTGGCCACCCGCCGTGTCATCGCGGCGAAGCCGGCGCAGAAGCACAGCAGCACGACCGCTGCCAGCACGAAGACGGAAGGCAGCGCGATCCCGTTGCCGCGGATGAGCGCGAGTGGGACGTTGCCGACCATCGCCGCCATCGGCGCCGCCGCGGCGATCACGAGGAATACGACCCGGCCCGTGGTCAGCGTGCGCTCGCGTCCCGCTGACGGGCCGCTGGGTTCGGTGAGTGCTGTCGGCGACGGTATGGGCGACGGCGCGGGCGACGGTGTGGACATGGCGCGGACCTCCGTGGAGCGGTTGCGAGAACGGGGCCGGATACCGCCGTTGGCGGCAGGTTGTTTCCGGCATCGTAGATAGGTCATTTGATCTGGTCAACCGTCCAGATGGGCTGAACTGGCAAAACTCGCAGGATGGGAACTTGGCTGAGGTGTGTCCGGTGAAGCACGCGCGCGCCGGACCCCGCATGCTCGCGAGGTCCGGCACGCACGCATCGTCAGCCCGTCAGCCCGTCAGCCGCCGGAGGTGAACTGGACGACCTGCTGGTAGGTCGGCCGGTTCTGCCAGCTGGTCAGGGGGTGGCTGATCCCGCCCCACGGAACCTGCACGATGCTGTCCGCGCACCACTGGTTGCCCGCCGCACAGTACTTGTCCGCCGGGTAGACCGTGGCCGCCGACTCCTGCGAGGCCGCGGTGAGCGAGTTGAGCAACACGGTGCGGCACGCGCTCAGACTGCCGCCGCCGCAGTACTGGACCGGCAGCGGGGCCTGCACGCTCTGGCCGAGCACGCTGCGCAGATCGTCGCTGACGTAGCCCCACCAGCCGAACTGGAACGACGAGCCCTTGTGGGGCTGGTTCAAGTTGGACGAGGAGGCCAGGCCCGGGACGCTGATCTGCTGCCCGCCCGAGGGCGAGTCATTGGTCTGCATGTCCGTCACCAGCGCGTCGAACAGGCCCGTGCCCATGCCCGGTTGGAACTCGGCTTGCAGGAGCAGCGGCCACCAGGCGTCCATCAGCTGGATCGCCGCGGAGTTCTGGAAGGTCTGCGCGCCGGCCGCGGTCGGCAGGATTCTGCTTCCCGCGTTCATCCACGTGGTCAGTTCGGAGACCAGTTGCGCCTGGGCGGGGTCAGTCACCGGCTGACTGCCGATCACCTTCAACAACAGCGGTAGTACTTCCGAACCGCGCAGGTCGGTGGTCGCGGCGGTCTCCATAACCTGGATGAGTGATGTCTCGGTGAACTTGGCGCCGGTCGCGAGATAGTTCTTGATGCCGGTGTTGAGCAGGTCGACGCGCTGGACCGCGCCGAAGCTGTAGTTGCCGTCGGCGGCGCTGTAGCCCAGGGCCTGTTTGTTGTTCCAGCTGACGTAGTAGTCCTGGTCCACGGAGTTCGGGTGCGCGGAGGCCGCGGTATCCGACTCGGTGAGGGTGGTCGGATTCCAGCCGACCCACTCGTTCGCGGTGGTGCCCCACAGCGGCAGGTTCGGGTCGGTGCCCGCGGCCCGCACCGGGTTCTGGCCCGAGTTGAAGTACGCGGTGTGCGCGGAGTTGACGTAGAACCAGTTGAAGTCGTATTGCACGTTCGAGGCGGCCTGTTCGAACCCGGTCGTGGTGCTCATGAGGGTCGGATTGTTGAACATCATGAACCCGATCGCCGAGTCCGCCTCGTGCATGTACGTCGATCTCTGCACCGTGTACGCCACGGGTTTACCGCCGATCGTCGCCGTGTA
>NZ_DASZKT010000184.1:0-20317 GCF_035552695.1 Actinospica sp. | reverse complement strand
GGCCACACCCACCGGCGCCGGCAACTGAGTCACGTTACCCAACCCGTCACCCACCCCCGCCGGACCATCCTGCAAATTCAACGCCGGAATACACAACGAACCGATCGCCGGAGTAAACCCCACATAACTCGACCCACCCGAACCGGTCATCAACTCCACCTCCTGAGCCAACGACATCCTCGCCACCAACTGACTGACCCGCTGCGAAATCGGAGCAGACGAGCCAACCCACGGACAGGCAGCCGAAGCGGCCGAGGCGACCGGGGCGGCGGCGACGGCGGCCACGCCGGACGAACCGGCGATCAACGTCAGGGTGAGCATTCGCGCGGCGTGTGCACGAAGAATCCGGCGCGCGGGGCGGCCGGGGCTTGGTGGATCAGTGCGTCGTTGCACAGTTCCTCCTACCAGAGGGATATTGTTGTCTAAGACAACTTATAGGCACCGCGTATGAAACACCCGCGCCAGCTCCACGTCAAGACTTCATGAAAAAGAGGACTGGCACGGCCCTACAAAGTTGTGCGCCACAGCAAATTTCTCGGCGGCGCGCCCTTGCGATCACCGCCACGCGGGTGAACACTGCCCCTTACCCACACTCGTCTAGACCACCCAGGCCTCGGATCACCATGCGACGTATCAGGCTTCGATCCACCACGGCACTTCTCGTACCGCTCCTCGTGATCGGCTTCATGCCCGGCGCCGTCGGCGCCTCGGCGAGTGCCAGCGCGACGTCGAGCGCGACGGCCACGAGCTCGATGAACGAGCTGGTGCCCGAGCCAGCGAGCGTGCAGGCGAACACCGCGGCCTCGTATCAGATCACTGCGAGCACGGCGATCTACACCGACGCGAGTTCGAGTGCCGCGGGCCAGGTCGGTAATTACCTCGCCGGAATCTTCGATCCGTCGACGGGCTACACACTTCCGGTCGAGCAGACCTCGACGACACCCAGCGGCGGGATCGCCCTGCTGCTTTCCGGTGCACCCTCGAGCGTCGGCTCCCAGGGCTACACACTGGACGTCACCGATTCCGGCGTCGTCATCCGCGCCGAGCAGCCAGCGGGCCTCTTCGCCGGTGTTCAAACCCTGCGACAGTTGCTGCCCGCGCAGATCGAGGCCAAGACGGTGCAGCCGGGCCCGTGGACGGTGCCCGGCGGATCAATCCTCGACTACCCCCGCCTGGCGTATCGCGGCGCGATGCTGGACGTCTCACGGCACTTCTTCTCCGTCGCCGATGTCGAGAAGTACATCGACCAGCTCGCGCTCTACAAAATCAACTACCTGCATCTGCACCTGAGCGACGATGAGGGCTGGCGGCTCGCGATCAACGGCTGGCCGAACCTGGCGACCGTCGGTGGGTCCACTCAGGCCGGCGGCGGCAGCGGCGGGTACTACACCCAGACGCAGTACCAGCAGATCGTCTCCTACGCCGCCTCCCGCTACGTCACGATCGTGCCCGAGATCGACATGCCCGGTCACTTCACCGCCGCCCTCGCCTCCTACGGCGAGCTGAACTGCAATGGGACCGCGCCTCCGGTCGACACCAGCACCGGCACGCTGAGCAACTCGATCTGCACCACCGCGTCGATCGCGAAGACCTTCATCGACGACGTCATCGGCCAGATCGCCGCGCTGACCCCCGGTCCGTACATCTCCATCGGCGGCGACGAAGCCCAAGGCGTCAGCGCGAGCGACTACGCCGACTTCATGACGTGGGCGCAGCAGGACGTGGACAAGTACGGCAAGACCGCGATCGGCTGGGACTCGATCCTCAACTCCACCGTCGCCTCCTCGACCGTCGCCGAGTACTGGGGCGCCACCAGCGCGTCCACCGTCGCGGCGGCCGCGAACAACGGCACGAAGCTGATCATGGCCCCGGCATCTGTCGCGTACATGGACCAGAAGTACAACACGTCCACGATCATCGGCCTGGCCTGGGCGAACTACATCAGCCTGCAGACCGCATACGGCTGGGACCCGGCAACGTATCTCTCCGGCGTCCCCGCCTCAGCCATCCTCGGCATCGAAGCACCCGTGTGGACGGAGACCGCCGACACGATCACCGACGTCGACTACCTCGCCTTCCCGCGCATCACCGCGTACGCCGAACTCGGCTGGTCCCCCGAGTCGGTCACTACCGCCAGCGGCGCGTACGCCGGATTCGCCGCCCGCGTCGCGGCGCAGGGCTCGCGCTGGAACGAACTCGGCATCACCTACTACCCGAACGGGCCGACCGGGCCGGCCGGCTCCGGGATCGCGGGCAAGTGCCTCGACGTGAAGGGCGGCCAGTCCGCCGACTTCACCGCGGTCGATCTGAACTCTTGCAACGGCAGCCAGGGACAGTCGTGGTCGCTGGGGGCGGACGGCACGGTCCAGGCCCTCGGCAAGTGTCTCGACGTGAAGGGCGGCGGCACGTCCAACGGCACGACCGTGGACCTCTACACGTGCAACGGCACCGGCGCCCAACAGTGGCAATGGTCGAGCAACGGCACCTACGGCGAGTCCCTCACCAACCCGCAATCGGGCCGCTGCCTCGACGACCCCGGCGCCACCACCACGAACGGAACCCAACTGCAGCTCTACAGCTGCAACGGCACCCTCGCGCAGGTGTGGCGACTGCCGTGAACCCGGCTCTAAGCTGAGGTTATGGCGTCCGCCCTATCCGGCCCGGTGCGGTTCAGCACCGTCGGGCTTCCCGACGGGCAGCGCATCGCGAGGTGGGAGGCGCACAACGCGGATGCGCTGATCGGGCTGCGCTGCCGGTCGCTCGACGAGCGGACGCTGGAGGCCACGGAGATCAACCTGCAGTTGCCGACGCTGCACCTCGCGCGGGTGATCGGGCCCTCGCATCTGGTCGAGCGCACGACGGAGATCATCCGGCGTGCGCCGTCGGACGCGTTCGCCTGTTACTTCAGCCTGGTCGGAGAGGCGTTCTTCTACCACGACGACGGCATCCGCACGCTGCGGCCGGGTCAGTTGGTGATCTGCGACGCGGACCGGCCGTTCGTGCGCGGGTTCTCGCGGGGCCTGGAGGAGCTGGTCGTGAAGGTGCCGCGCGAGCGCTTCCGCGAGGCCACCGGCATCGACTCGCTGAGCGAGCCGCGCACGCTGGATTTCGCGCACGGCGGTGACCTGCACGCGCGGACGCTCGCCCGGCTGGTCGGCGCGGCGGTCCGATCCGAGGGCGAGGGCCCGGTCGACGACGAGACGCTGCTCGGCCTGCTCGGAGCGCTGCTGGCCGATGACCGACCGGGCGCGGTCGGCGCGGCCCACCTGGCGGCGGCGAAGACGTACGTCGAGGAGCACCTCACCGAATCCGGACTCAACGCGGCCCGGATCGCCGGGGGCGTCGGCATCAGCGAACGGCACCTGTCCCGCGTGTTCGCGCCGAGCGGGACCACGGTGCCGCAGTACGTGCTCGGGCGTCGGCTGGAGCGGGCACGGACCATGCTGGCCGAGGGCGTCGGCGTGCTCAGCGTCGCGGAGGTCGCGGCCGCGACCGGCTTCGGTTCGGCGGCACGCTTCTCGCACATGTTCAAGGAGCGCTACGGCGTGCGCGCGACCGACGTGCTGCTCGGTGCGCGCGCCGCATCGGCGAGCACGATGTCGAAGCGGACCCGGGACCACGCCTGACCGGTCAGATCGCGGCCGTCCGGGGTCGGCGTGCCGGGGGTCTGCAGTCCGAAGTCCTTGATCAGGGACTCCTTGACGCCGAAGACCGCGTCGGAGCCGAGCAGTTCGTCGCCGCGCACGAAGATGTGCGTCACGAGCGTCCGCTTCTCGGGGGCGGTGACCATGAAGTGCAGGTGGGACGCGCGCATCGGCGAGCGCCCGGTGGCCGCCAGCAGTCGGCCGACCGGTCCGTCGTGCGGAATCGGGTACGGGGTGGGTGTCAGGGCCCAGAAGGCGTAGCGGCCCTCGGCGTCGGTGAACAGGTGCGCCCGCGCGGCGCTGCGCTCGTCGTCGTATTGGACGTCGTAGAAGCCGTCCGCGTCCGCCTCCCACACCTCGATGCGGGCGCCGGCGAGCGGCTTGCCTGCGTTGTCGGTCACCGTGCCATCGACCCAGCACGGCTCCCCCACCGCGCCACGGGAGATGTCGCCGCCGACCTCGATCGCGGGGCTGTTGTCGACGAAGAAGGGGCCGAAGACGGTGGCCTCGGTCGCGTCGCCGTCGGCCTCGTTGTTGATCGCGATGGTCTGCATCGACAGGCCGAGCACGTCCGAGAGCAGGATGAACTCCTGGCGGCGGTCGTCGGTGATGTGGCCGGCCGCGGTCAGGAACTCGATGGCCGCGGTCCACTCCCGCTCGGACAGCCGGACCTCGCGCGCGAAGTCGTGCAGGTGGCGGGTCAGCGCGTGGACCAACTCGAGCAGGCGGGGGTTGTCGCAGCTCTCGAAGGAGCGCAGGACTTGGGCGACGAGGTGGGTCTCGCGCGCCTGCTGCTCGGCGGAAACGGTGGTCATCGCGGATCGTTTCCTTCCCATGCCGCGGACAGAAGTTCAGCGATGTTCTCACGGGTGACCGGACGCGGGTTCCCGGGCGGCACGGCGGCGAGCACCGCGTCGGCCGCGGCCGCGATTCCGTCCCCGGGCATGCCCAGATCGCGCAGCGCTCGGGGTGCGTCCAGTTCCTCGCGCAACTGCCGCAGCCCTTCGACGGCATCCGAGGCGTCGAAGGCCGCTGCGATCAGCCGTCGGGCATCGTCGGCGTACGGAGCGTTGAAGGCGAGGACGTGCGGCAGGACGACGGCGTGCGTCTGCGCGTGCGGCAGGTTGAACATTCC
Source organism: Actinospica sp. (assembly GCF_035552695.1). Taxonomy (NCBI): domain Bacteria; kingdom Bacillati; phylum Actinomycetota; class Actinomycetes; order Catenulisporales; family Actinospicaceae; genus Actinospica; species Actinospica sp. The sequence goes on along the minus strand of NZ_DASZKT010000184.1, from coordinate 15,538 downwards.
GCCGAGGACGTGGCAGATCTTGTGGTGCAGGCCGGAGCCCGCGGAGGCGAACGCGTGCGCCGAGAGGTAGGCGCCGTAGAGCGCGTACTCGCGGCCTTCGATTCCGGCCGGTTCCTTGACGATCTGCGGCAGACCGAGACGCAGGGCTCTGATCCCCTCGGCGGCCAGCGCGCGGTCGATCGGGTCGGCGCGCGGTGCCCACATCGAATCCACGCAGTGCGCGAGCGCGTTCAGGCCGGAGGCCACGCTCAGCTCGACCGGAAGGCCGACCGTCAGGGCCGCGTCGTACACGATGGCCCGTGGCAGAACCTTGTCATCGACGCCGGTGGTCTTGCGCGCGCCTTCGGTCAGGCCCCACATGTTGGTGGCCTCGGAACCGGCGTACGTGGTGGGCACCGCGACGATCGGCAGTCCGCTGGTCAGCGCCACAGCCTTGGCCAGGCCTGTCGCCGATCCGCCGCCGATGCACACGAGCGCGTCGACGCGGTCGGCTTCGGCGGCCTCACGTGCACGTTCGGCCACCTCGACCGGCACGTGCATCACGACCTCGTGGTGCCAGCGCACGACAGGCTGACCATCGGCGACCGTGTGAGCGAGTTCGCGGCCGCCTTCGGTCGCGATCACCATCACCCGCGACGCGCCGAACGCCTCGATCTCGGCGGCCAGGTTCTCCCGCGCTCCGCCGGTGCCGAACCGAACCCGCTGCGGCAGGCTCACGTGCTCGAACTTCATCATGCTCACCATGATCACAATCTTCCCAGGATAGCGGCCATGGCCGCACGCAGCGCGCCCTCCGGGTCCTCGGGAAGCCCCGTCGCGCAACGCCACGCGATGTGCTTGTCGGGCCGCACGAGCAGCGCGCCGCCCTCCTCGACCTCCCGCAGCTTGGCCCAGTCGTAGTACAAGTCGGTGACCGCACGGCCCGGGCCGATCACCACGGCCGACAGCGGCACGCCGAACTCGCGGGCGACCTTCTCCGCCGCGCTCTCCCAGGCCTCGCCGGCGATTCCGGTGATCAGTGTCCACCGCGTGTACGGGGCCAGATCCATCATGGCCAGCCGATGCATGCTGTCGCCGACCCACGCGTGCGGCAGATGCGAGCCGGGGACCGTGGACATCGCGTAGTAGAGGTCCGCGTCCTTCGACACCGGAGGCACGGAGCCGTCCGGCACGATCGCGGTCGACATGTAGAACTGGCCCAACTCCACCCCGTGCGCGTTGAACTCGTAGTTCTTCAGCTCCATCGCACGCAGCAGCGCGGCACGCTTGGCCGCGCCCTCGGGCGTGTTCGCCTTCCGTTCCTCGATGGCGGCGGTCATCGCGGCCTCGTCCTCGGCCTCCAGCACGCCGAGCGCGGCGAAGATGTCCACGAACTCGCGGCTGGACCTGTTGGCCCGCTTCACGATCCGCTCCGCCACCGGCGCGCGCTCCGCCGTGTAGGTCTCCAGCAGCGAGGGATCCGCGTGTCCCCGCAGGACCGCCGCGAGCTTCCAGACCAGGTTGTAGGCGTCCTGAATGGAGGTGTTCGAGCCGAGGCCGTTGGACGGCGGGTGCCGGTGCACGGCGTCGCCCGCGCAGAAGACCCGGCCGTTCTGCAGGCGCGTCGCGTACATCTCGTTGTTGCCCCACAGGCTGGTCCCGGTGATCTCCACCTCGAGATCCGGCATCCCCAGCAGGTTGCGCACGATCTGCACGGCCGCGGCCTCGTTGACCACCGGCACCGGCTCGTTGATGTCGTAGCCCCAGACGACCAGCCACTCGTCCCACGGCCGGATCATCCGCACCAGGCCGGCGCCGATCCCGCCGACGTTCGAGCCCGGCTGAATCACCCAGTACAGCACCGAGGGCCGATGTGCCACGCGGGCACTGATATCGGCCTTGAACGTGATGTTCATCGACCCGGCGATATCCATCGCGCCCTCGAATGGCAGATCGATGTCGGCCGCCACTTTCGACCGGGCGCCGTCCGCACCGATCAGGTACTTGGCACGGATCTCGTACTCGTGTCCGGTCACCCGGTCGAGCACGGTCACGGTCACGCCGTCGGCGTCCTGGGTGTGCGACAGATACTCGGTGGAGAAGCGGGTCTGCGTGCCACGCTGGGTCGCGTGCCGGACGAGGATCGGCTCCAGGTAGGTCTGCGGGATGTCCACGGTCAGGCACGGCGACGCGAGCTGATAGTCCGCCTCGCGATCGGGCCGGGTACCCCAGGTGCGAATGCGGCCGATCTCCTCGCCCGCGATGCTCGTGCAGAACACCGTGTCGCCGACCAGCGCGTGCTCGGTCGCGTCGGCCAGCACCTGCTCCTCGATGCCGAGGTCGCGGAAGACCTCCATGGCCCGCTGGTTGGTGATGTGCGCCCGCGGCGTGTTCGCCGTCCACCGGTACTTCGTGATCATGATGTTGTCGATGCCGAGACTCGACAGCAGCAGCGCCGCCGTCGCGCCCGCGGGCCCCGAACCCACCACGACCACGTCCGTGGTCACGCGGCCGACCGGAAGCTCCGTGTCGGCCAATCCGTCCTTGAATTCCGGCACCGCGGTCACCTCTCAGGCCGTCGTCTTTGGCAGCGCGAGATCAGTATCCGTCGGCGGCCCCGCCACGGCTCGTCGTGTGGCCCGACTCGGCGGATAGCGAAAGAGGTGGCGGATTCCGCTCCCCGTTCGGGGTCAGCTCGCGGCCAGGATGTCCAACTGCTGCTGAGCCCAGGTGTAGGCCTCGGTGAGGTCTGCCGAGTTCGAGACCGCGACGCTGGTACTCACCTCGTAGTCGCCCTTCCACGCGAGCACCCGGACGGTTTCCCTCTGCAGGAGATCGGAGGTGCTGACCGGCGCGGCCAGGCAGAGAGAGTCGGGTACGGCCGTGTCGGTGCACACGCGGTTGGCGGCCGCGTCGCCCCCGTATTCGAGCAGCGCTGCCGCGTGGGCCTGCGCGGGGCTGGCGTACTTCAGCAGGACGGCGTCGGCCGTGGCACCGCTCGAGGCGGTCCAGGAGCGGTGCTCGCCGGAGACGAAACCGTCCGAGGCCAACCAGGTGTCGAAATCGTCGCTCGCGGTGGCCTCGTACTGCTCGGCGTACGCCGCGGCAGTGAGGATCTTGCTGCCCTGGTAGGACGAATCGGTCGTGTCGGTCGCACCGGGCGGCGGCGGCATCAGGCACTCGCCCGAGGCGGCGCACGCGCTCGGCTTCGCGGCCGGGAGCGTGGGCGCGGACAGCGAGAACAGGCCCATGGGCACGGTCTGCGCGCTCACCTGGATCCGGTCGACCTGCGGCTCGGCCCAACTGTTCGCCGTGCCCGAGTCGAAGGACCCGTAGAAGTACTCCCAGCCCATGACGATCACGTTGCCGACGGTGGTGGTGTACTCGAAGTCGATGAAGCCGTTCGAGTCGGTCTTGTTGGTGTACCAGGCCTGAGTTCCCGAGGTATTGGGGATGCTGTAGCTCACCCCGCTCAGGCCGCCGCCCCAATCGGGTTCGTTGAAGTTGCCGCCGGCCAGCTTCGAGGCACCGGCCGCGGTGACGGTCTGGATCAGGTAGATGTCGGCCTGCTCGAAGGCGCTGTTGACCGTCCAGGCCTCGTGCGCGATGCCCGTCACCCCGTCCGCGGCGAAGGCCCCCAGCACCTGCTGCTGTTCCGCGGCCGACCCTGCCTCCCACCACAGGTGCACGAACTGGGCCGTGCTCAGCGTGGAACCGGAGACCCAGCGCGAGTCCGACGGACTGACCCACGCCTGGCCGTCGCCCGGCGCCGCCTCCAGGCAGGTCTGCAGCCCGGAGCCGCACGCGACCTGCTCGGTGCCCGGAGCGCTCGGCGCCGGGTCGGCCGCCGGGGCGGGAGCGGTGCGCAGGGACGCCAGTTCGGTGCCGGCCCAGTTCCGCAGGTCCGGCGCGCTCAGCTGGTTCGGGCTGGAGTAGGCGACGTTGAGCACCATCTGGCCGACGACGGTCGAGTAGGCCGCGTCGAAATCGCCCTTGGAGTCGGCCTTGACGGCGGCGTGCGCCTCGGCGGTCGTGTCACCGGGGATCGCGATGCTCGAACCCGGGTACGCCGCCAGGATCTCGGCCGAACGGGTCGAATTCCACTCCTGCGCGCCCTTCCGAGTATTGAAGTCGAGCAGCACGATGTCGACGTTGTTGCCGTCGACGGCGTTCCAGTCGTTGTGCACGATCGTCTTTTCGCCGTCCTGGTCCAGCAAGCCCTGAGTCTCGCCGCCGACTCCCGGGCTGTCGGTGACGATGTGACTGGCGTACGCATCCGTACTGGACACCGTCCGCTGCGGCCACTGGTCGTTGCCGCTGCTGCTGCCGAGCTGTACTCCACCGGCCGGAGCCTTGATCAGGCACGAGGTGAGGCTGGACGGCTTGCACGTGACCGCGGTGACGACGGAGTCGCCGCTGCGCCCGGGAAGCAGAACGTATATCCCGGCGGAAATCAGCCCGAGCAGCACGACCCCCGCACCGACGATCAACAGCAGCCGCTTGCGCTTGGCCTTGGCCGCGGCCGGATCGGGAGCGGGAGCGGGCGGATAAGGGGCCTGCTGGATGAAGTTGGGATAGCCGTAGGCGACCGGCTGGGGGCTGGTCTGCTGCGGAAAGGTTGGTTGCGGAAACGTTGGTTGCGGATACGTCGGCTGTAGAGGCTGCGGGTAGGGACCCTGCGCGTAGCCCGGCTGCGGAAAGCCCTGCTGAGGGAAGCCTGGCTGCGGGACGGGCGGAACGGGCGGGACAGGCCCGAGCGGTGCCGCGCTCGGCGGATTCGAGCTCTGCGGATTCGCGCTCGGCGGATTCGTACTCGGCAACAGTGTGCTCGACGGCGGCGGAGCTGTGCTCGCCGGTACTGTGCTCGACGGCGGCGGATTCGTGTTCGCCGGAACCGTACTCGCCGGTACTGCGCTCTGCGGCATCGTGCTCGGCGGCACCGGCGTCTGCGTCGTAGGCACCTGGTCCGCGGTCTCCGGCGCGGTCGGCCGATCTGACGGATCCTCCACGTGCCCGTCCGTGGATTCCGATCCTGACATGCACGTCTCCCCACTCCGAGGCGCAACTGTTCGCGCGCAGACCTTAGCAGCCCACTGACTCGCGGGATACGGCGCGAAAGCACAATTCGTTTGTGGGAACGGGTCGACCTTCTAGCGTTTCGCGCTCCGGGAAGGTGCGAAGACGCCCTGACCCGGCGTCATGACGCGGTGGGGGTCGAATCGGCGCTTCAGCGCGTCGAACCGGGCGAGCTCCGGTCCGTACTGGCGTGCCCAGTCCTCGGACGTCAGATCCGGGATCGAGCCGATCGGATACTGCGTGGCGCCGACCGCCACCGCGTTGTCGTAGAGGGTCCGGTTGCGCGCGAGCGCCTCGGCGACGGAGATCGAGTCCGTGTCGGGTGACGCGGTGCGCAACAGTGCGAAGAGGAACGCCAGGTCGCCGTCCGGGGTCCGCACGAACGGCCGAGTCAACAGCCGGGTGGGAACCGGGTAGAGCAGCACGACGCCGCTGCTGCCGATGTCGCTCGCGGTGAGATTCGCGAGCGTGGACTGCATGTATGTGTCGACGGTCGTGTCGGGCAGGAAGAGGTTGACCCACGGGTGCGGGTCGTACCACTCGCCGGTCGATTCCAGATAGGTGATCGCGGGCGCGAGTTGGTTGACGAAGTCGGCGTACGAGGAGTCCACGGTCGCCGGGGTTCCGGTGTAGCTAAGACCTTCGAGTACGGTCGCGTCGACCGGAGGCTCGCTCGCGTCGTAGTAGACGGCGCCCTCCAGGGCGAAGTCCCAGCCGTTCGGGGTCGACGGGCTCAGCTGGCCTTCGAGCCAGTTGAACCGTCCGTCCCCGATGGTCTTCCGCTGGTCAGCGGTGAGCGCTGCAACGGTCGGATAGGCGAGCGTGTACTCGCGCACCATCTGCGGGGCCGGAACAAGCGCGATGGACGCGCGGGTGATCACGCCGAACTGCCCGAGGCCGCCGAGTACGGCCTCGAACACGTCGCGGTGTTCGGTGGCCGAACACCGCACGATCTCGCCCGCACCGGTGACGACCTGCAGCCCGGTGACCGTGTCGACCTGGGCCCCGAAGTGCGAACTGGCGCCGCCGAAGCCGCCGACCGACAACGTCCCGCCGACCGAGAGCTCGATGTAGTCGGGGAAGACCGGCGGCGTCAGGCCGTGGCCCACACTGTCGGTGAGCACGGCGTGCCACAGGGCCCCGGCCTGCGCGGTGACGGTGTTCCCGGCGGGGTCGACGGTGATCGAATCGAGCGTGCTCATGTCGATCACCACGCCCGAGCTCACCTGCGCCTGGCCGTAGGTCTGATGGCCCTGGCCGCGCGGTGCGACCGGGATGCCGAGCGGACCGGCGAATCGAATCAGCGTCGCGACGTCCTCCACCGAACCCGGCAGCAGCACGGCCACCGGAGTGCGATGGATGATGTGGCCGTAGTCGTCTTCGTACGGCGCGAGGTCGTCGTTCGGCAACAGGAGCTTTCCGTCGAGCGGCGGCAGCTTCGCGAATGACGGCTCGTCACTCGCGGTCGTCGCCCACGCGCGAGTCCCCGGGTCGAAGCCGGTCACGACTGCCGCGCCCGCGAGGGCGAGCAGAAAACCGCGGCGGCTGGCACCTTCGCCCACTCGGACCCCCCTCGCCTTCACATCAGAGCTCGTACACCAGGCTACGCGGTGGCCGCACTCCGGAGAAGAGCGTTCTTCGACGCGTTCGGCCGAACGGGCGGTTTCGTGATCTTGCCCGGAGTGGCCTCCCGGCGCGGACCGGACGGGCCGCCAGGATGAATGACCGTTGTCAACGATCAGATGGATCCATGCCGGAGGGTGGTAGTCACGGTGCTTCTCGCCGGAAAAGGGATCAGCAGCAGGGCCGCGCTGACGTGCGTCACGGCGGCGCTGGCGCTGGTGGCCGGCGCGGCGGGGCCGTGCGCGGCCGCCACCGCTGGCCACTACGCGAGCTTCGACTTCGGCTCCGGACAGGTCAGCGTCCCGGCCGCCGGCTTCCCGGCCGCGCACATCGCGACGGACAGCACGAGCCCGTCCTCGCCCTCCGGAACCAGCGCGTTCCTCAACACGTCGACGCCCTTCGGACAGGCCTTCGGCAGCTCACAGGGCCAGCCTTACGCGCTGCTGCACCTCGCCTCGGGCCGGAAGCCGTCCACGACGGTCGTGACCTTCGACGCGCCGCCCGCCGCGGACACGTGGGGCTTCGCGCTCGGCGATGTCGACGCGGAGAACGTCCAGGTCACGGCGTACGCGCCGGATGGCACGGCGCTGCCGGTGTCCGACCTCGGCTTCGCGGGAACCTTCAACTACTGCAGCGGTTCGCCGCTGCCGAGCACGTGCCACGGGACGACGGGCACCGACCAGCCGACCTGGAACGCCTCCACGGGCACCCTGCGGGGCAACGTCGCCGACACGGATGGTGCGTCCGGTTGGTTCCAGCCGAACACGCGGATCGGCAAGCTGGTCTTCACGGCCACGCTCAACTCCGGGATCCCCGCGTTCCAACTCTGGATCGCCGCGCACGACCAGCCCCCGGCCTCGCCGCCCGCCTCCCCGCCTGCCTCGCCCCCGCCGCCGCACCATCATCACCACCACCCCGAGCCGGCGGCGCACAACGAGCCCGCCCCGCCCACCGACGAGCCGATCGGCACCGCGCCGGGCGAGCCCGTCACCATCCCGGTGTGCCCCGGCACCACGTGCACCTTCGATGTCGTGCACGAGCCCCAGCACGGCTCGCTCTCCACCGACCCGAACAACGACACCGTCACCTACTCCCCCGCCAGCGGGTTCTCCGGGCAGGACGAGTTCACCCTCAAGGTCACCAAGTCCGGTGGCAAGGTCGTCGTCGAGCGCTTCGAGGTCATGGTCGGACTGGCGCAGACCGGCGCCTACCACCTGCCCGAACTCGGCGCCGCGGGCGTGGCGCTGCTCCTCGTCGGCGGCGCTCTGACCCTTGGTCTGCGCAAGGCGCGGCGCTCCACGCGCTGAGTTCCACCGTGTCCGGCACGTGCTAGGGCATGACGGACTCAAAAACAAGTCTTGGACGAATCCCCCTCAGTTTCCTATGGTGGCGTCGCTAGCCCTGCCGCGTTTCAGCATCGGCAGGACACGATCGAGACCCGCTGAGGAGGGCTCGAACCATGACAATGCACATCGGAGTGCCCCGGGAGCGCCTGGCCGGCGAGACACGCGTGGCGGCGACGCCGCGTACCGTCGAGCAACTGCGCGCCCTGGGTTATGAAGTGATCATCGAACAGGACGCGGGTGTGCGCTCGTCGTTCGCCGACGACGCGTACACCGCCGCGGGAGCGAGCGTCGGCGGCCCGGACGAGGTCTGGGCCGCCGACGTCGTTCTCAAGGTCAACGCGCCGGACGCCGCCGAGATCGAGGGGCTGCACGAGGGGGTCACTCTCGTCTCGCTGCTCGCTCCGGGGCTGAACCCCGACCTTGTCGACGCGCTCTCGGCCAAGCCGGTCACCGTGCTGGCGATGGACGCGGTGCCGCGCATCTCGCGTGCGCAGTCGCTGGACGTGCTCAGCTCGATGGCCAACATCGCCGGATACCGCGCGGTGATCGAGGCGGCGCACCGGTTCGGCCGCTTCTTCACCGGACAGGTGACCGCGGCGGGCAAGGTGCCGCCGGCCAAGGTGCTGGTGGCCGGGGCCGGGGTGGCCGGGCTCGCGGCGATCGGCGCGGCCAGCAGCCTGGGCGCGATCGTGTACGCCACCGACCCGCGCCCCGAGGTCGCCGACCAGGTCAAGTCGCTCGGCGGCGAGTACCTCGCGGTGCAGTCGGCCGAGGCCGAGGTGAGCGCGAGCGGCTACGCCAAGGAGATGTCCCAGGACTACAACACGCTCGCCGAACGGCTCTACGCGCAGCAGGCGCCCGAGGTGGACATCATCGTCACCACGGCGCTGATCCCCGGCCGACCCGCACCGCGGCTGATCACCGGCGCGATGGTCGCCTCGATGCGCTCCGGCAGCGTCATCGTCGACATGGCGGCGGCCCAGGGCGGCAACGTGGAGGGCACCCGGGCCGGTGAGATCGTCGTCACCGGCAACGGCGTGACGATCATCGGCTACACGGATCTCGCCGGACGGCTTCCCGCGCAGGCCTCGCAGCTCTACGGCACGAACCTCGTCAACCTGATGAAACTGCTCACGCCGGGCAAGGACGGCGTGCTGGTACTCGATCTCGAGGACGTCGTCCAGCGCGGGATCACCGTCGTCAACCACGGCGAGAAGATGTGGCCGCCACCACCGGTGCAGGTCTCGGCCGCCCCCGCCGCAGCGGCGCCCGCCGCGGCCGTCAGGCCCGAGAAGCGGAAGATGTCCAACGCCCGCAAGCTCACGCTCACCGGGATCGGGGTCGCCGCGCTCTGGCTGATCAACGCGTTCGCGCCGCAGCCGCTACCGGAGCACTTCACGGTACTGATGCTCGCCACCGTCATCGGCTACTACGTCATCGGCAAGGTGCACCACGCGCTGCACACGCCGCTGATGTCGGTCACCAACGCGATCTCCGGGATCATCGTGGTCGGCGCGCTGCTGCAGATCGGAGACGGCAACACGATCATCAGGGTCCTGTCGTTCGTGGCGATCCTGCTCGCGTCCATCAACATCTTCGGCGGATTCGCCGTGACCCGCCGCATGCTCGGCATGTTCTCGAAGGGCTGATCCGTGACCGCGCAGAGCATCGCAGACGCCGCATACATCATCGCGGCCCTGTTGTTCATCCTCACCCTGGCCGGACTCTCCCGACACGAGACCTCCCGGCAGGGCATCGTCTTCGGCATCACCGGCATGGCCATCGCGCTCGCCGCCACCGTCGGCGTCGCCGTGCAGAACGCCGCCGCCATCGCCGTCACCCTGCTCGTCATCGCCGTCGCGTGCGGCGCCGTGATCGGCCTGTGGCGGGCCAGGATCGTCGAGATGACCGGCATGCCGGAACTCATCGCCCTGCTGCACAGCTTCGTCGGACTGGCCGCCGTCCTCGTCGGCTGGGACGGGTTCTACTCGGTCGAGCACACAGCAGGGCAGACCGAGTTCACCGGCTCCCTGCTGCACATCCACCACGCCGAGGTGTTCATCGGCGTGTTCATCGGCGCGGTCACCTTCACCGGCTCGATCGTCGCCAACCTCAAACTCTCCGCGCGGATGAAGTCCGCGCCGCTGATGCTGCCCGGCAAGAACTACCTCAACCTCGGCGCGCTGGCCGCGTTCGCGATCCTGACCGGCGTGTTCGTCGGCACCCCGAACCTCGGGCTGCTGATCGCGGTCACCCTCGTCGCACTCGCACTCGGCTGGCACCTGGTCGCCTCGATCGGCGGCGGCGACATGCCGGTCGTCGTCTCGATGCTCAACAGCTACTCCGGCTGGGCCGCAGCCGCGTCAGGATTCTTACTCAACAACAACCTCCTGATCGTCACCGGCGCGCTCGTCGGCTCGTCCGGCGCCTACCTGTCGTACATCATGTGCCAGGCGATGAACCGCTCGTTCATCTCGGTCATCGCCGGCGGCTTCGGCATCGAGGCATCAACCAACTCGGACACCGACTACGGCGACTACCGCGAGGTCAACTCCCAAGAAGTCGCCTCACTACTGACCAACGCGAAATCGGTGGTCATCACGCCCGGCTACGGTATGGCGGTCGCCCAGGCCCAATACCCCGTCGCCGAACTGACGCAACGGCTACGCGAGCGCGGCATCGACGTGCGCTTCGGCATCCACCCGGTCGCCGGACGCCTCCCCGGACACATGAACGTCCTACTGGCCGAGGCCAAAGTCCCCTACGACATCGTGCTCGAAATGGACGAGATCAACGACGACTTCACGGACACCTCGGTCGTCCTGGTCATCGGCGCCAACGACACCGTCAACCCCTCCGCCGCCGAAGACCCCAACTCGCCGATCGCCGGCATGCCGGTCCTACGCGTATGGGAAGCCGCCGACGTCATCGTATTCAAACGATCAATGGCAGCAGGCTACGCAGGCGTGCAGAACCCACTGTTCTTCCGGGAAAACAGCGGAATGCTCTTCGGCGACGCGAAAACCATGGTCGAGGAAGTACTACGAGCCATCTGATGCTCGTGCCATCTGAGCGCCTCGGCCGGTTCCCCTGGGACCAGGTATTCGAAGGCGCGGCAGAGCCCGAGCGCCGGATACGCCGCGGCTTCGGCCGCGGCGTATCCGGCGGGGTCTCAGGGTCGCCGAGCCGCGCCGTATCAGAGCTGTGTCAGAGCTGTGTCAGCCGCCCGCGGAGAGCGCATCGGTTTCGCCGCCGATCTCGCTCCAGCCGACGCCCGGCGCGAACTTGGCCACGTAGGTCAGGTCGGGCGCGAGTCCGTAGAGCGCGGTCTGACTGACGGCGAACTGCTCGCCCGGGCCGCCGATGGTCGTCCACTGGCCGGGTGTGCCGGAGTACTGCTCGATGTCGCCGGTCGCGGCGGAGATCGCGTACACGCCGTCGCCGCCCGCGTATACGGTGCGCACGCCGCCGCCGATCACGGTCCAGCTCTGACCGGAGCCGCTCCACTGCTCGACCGCACCGCTGGAGGTCACCACGTAGATCCCCGAGTCGCCGACCGTGAACAGAGCGTTGGAGGCGATAACGCTCCCACCGATCTGCGTCCACGAACCCGGCGTGCCGTTGTAGCGGTACACCGCGGTCGCGGCGGGATTCGTGGCGACGAGGCCGGCGCCGCCGGCGGCGATCGCGTTGGCGGGCCCGCCGATCTCGGTCCAGCCCTGCCCGGGACCGTTCCACACGGCGACGTAGTTCATCGAGGGCGCGAGTCCGTAAAGGTACTGACCGCCGATGGCGAACTCGTCGCCCGGCCCGCCGATCGTCGTCCACTGGCCCGGAGTGCCGGAATACTGCTCGATGTCTCCGCTCGTCGGATCGGTGGCGAACAGGCCCGGCGCGCCGAGATAGACCGCACTGGCCGGGCCGCCGACCTCCGTCCACGTGCCCTGACTGTAGTTGTACAGCGCGACGTACTGGTCGCAGGGTCCAAGTGCGGCGACGGTCTCGACGTACGGCGAGATCGAGTACACCCGGGCGCTCGCGACGGCCGGCGCGAGGCCGAACGAGGCGGCCAGCGCGACGGCGAGCGTCACTCTTCTGGATAGCATGTTAAATCCTCCCCTTGATATTTATGCTATCAGCCTTTTGCTGCCAACGGAGTGCCCGCGAGCCGTCTGAGCGTCCGGTTCGCGCCGCTGCGACGAACCGTCTTGACCGGACGACCGGACGACCGGACGGTCGAGTCGTCCCTGCGCAACGTGCTCGACGCGCCGGACGACAGGATCCTGCTCTACATCGACGTCATCGTCGGAACCCTGCTCCACCGGATGGGCATGACCGGCCGACCGATGGACGCTGCCGATGTCGCCGCGCTCACCGAGATGGTCGTGCGACACTTCGCGTAGCGGATCCTGGCCGAATTGCCATAAGGCACATTTGAGTGCTGCTTAAGCTGAGATGGCACGCGCCGAAGAATCTCAAGGGCCGACTTCGCGTCGCCGCATCCGGCGCGCGGCAGCCGCGAACGCCGCAGCTCAGCGTGGCACGCCCATCCTTGAACAATCCTTTGCCAAGCAAAATGAAATCGTCGGTATTCCCCCTAATTTCATGCCCGATTGATCCCCTGCCGGTTCCGGAACCAGCCGCTTCTCTCGACTGCGGGCGCACAGATGCGATAGAAATCGTCCGGCAATTGCTCTCCGCACCTACCGGAACGCGATGATATCCATGCAAAGATCGGCCGGCCGTCGCCCGCGCAAATACCCGATCCCGATGCCGGTGGCCCTCCTCGGAATCCTCGTGGTGATCGGCGCCCTGGTGACGGTCCCCTTCGTCACGGCGGGCGCCGCGACGCCGGCCGCGGCGCTCACCCCGCTGTGGTCCACACAGCTCGACTTCGACAACAATGGCGCCGCTTGGTCGGAGTCCAGCTTCGCCGCGCTGAAGTCCGACGGCTTGACCACCGCCGAGATCGACATGTCGTGGAACACGGTCGAGCCGAAGCAGGGCACGTTCAACTACACCGAGCTCGACCAGGAGATCGCCAACGCCTCGGCCGCCGGGGTCCACCTGGTGCTCATCTTCTGGTACTCCGGCTGGGGCGCCAGCCCCGCGTCCTGGGTCACCAGTCACGAGGTCAACAACGCCGGCGCGCAGAGCGGCACGCCGGCCTGGTGGGACTCCACCGACGAACCGGCCTACCTCACGTACGTGACCGACACGGTCAAGCACGTCGCGGGCGAGGCGGGATACGGCGGCAGCATCCTGGACTACGGGCGGCTCGACTCGGTGTGGGACAGCACGATCAGCGGCGACGTCGACGGCTGGGCCCAGGCCGACATCAACGAGTTCCACAACGTCTACCTGCCGCAGGCCTACAGCGGCATCAATGCGTTCAACAGCGCGAACAAGACGTCGTACACCTCGTTCTCACAGGTACCGGCGGCCACGCCCGGACAGGCGCTGGCCAACGTCTACCAGCTGTTCCGGCTCTGGAGCGTGCAGCAGGTCTACGGGCAGCTGGCCGCCGGCGTGCGCGCGGTCACCGCGTCCACGCCGCTGTACTACTACTTCGGCGGGCACGTCGGAAACTTCGCGAACTACGAGAACGTCCCCGAGGCGTTCTTCAGCCTCGCCAAGAAGTACACCGTCACCGTCATCGAGGACGCCGCGAATTCCACCGGCCTCAACCTGCTCTTCGCCAGCCTCGGACACGCGTACGGCGTGAACGTCGCGACGGAATGGACCGCGCCGAGCGACGCCTCGCTCTACGCTGCGCAGGCCGTGCAGTGGATCGGGAACTACGGCATGAACCTCCCCGACGGCGGCGGCACGGACTTCTTCATCCACGACGGCACGCAGAAGGACAAGGTCGGCTTCCCGATCTACATCAACTGGGTGTCCAACATCAAGAGCCTGTCCGGCTCGTACCCGCAGCAGCCGGTCGCCGTGTACCTCGACGACTCCCTGGCCTTCGGCAACACCTCCGGTCCCAGCCTCGGCGCGCCGGAGAACAACATCGCCACCGCATGGGACCAGTACCAGGGCGGCTTCTCCGTCGTCACCAGCGAGGAAGTCTCGACCGGGATCGTCAAGCTCTCGCAGTACAAGGCGATCCTGCCGATCAACGGCACGGACTCGAACCTGACGGCGTACAAGAACGCCGGCGGCACCCTGCTGACGGCAAGCTCTCAGCTGCCCCAGTACGCCCCCGCGTATGCGAGCCTGGCGAGCAGCGGCATCGTGCAGATCGTCCCGGTCGTCGCCTCCGGAAAGACCAGCGCCGAACTCACGCTCGCCGACATCAACGCGACGACCGCGTACAACAACGCGGTCACCATCAACCCGACCGGCCTCGGCCTGACCTCCGGCTCGTACCACCTGGTGAACGCCGGTGGCACGGTGATTCCGCAGAAGGCGGTCTCCGGCGGCATCTGCGCCAACGCCAGCCTCTCGGCCGCCTCGCTGGCCAAGTGGTCGGTCGTGGCCGGAGCCGTGCCCTCGGGAACCACCGCGCCCTCCAGCTGCGGCGGCAGCAGCACGCCGCCGCCCACGTGCGGCGATCTGACCGCGAACCAGCAGCTGACCGCCAATCAGTCGCTCGCGTCCTGCAACAGCACCTACAGCCTCAAGCTGCAAGGCGACGGCAACCTCGTTCTGTCCAAGACCGGCACCGCGCTGTGGTCCTCGGGCACCACCAACTCCGCGGCGACCCGGGCGACCATGCAGGGGGACGGCAACCTCGTCCTCTCCAGCAGTTCGGGCTCGACCGTGTGGTCCACCAAGACCAACGGGAACAACGGTGCGTACCTCGCCGTGCAGAACGACGGAAACGTCGTGATCTACAGCGCTGCCGGCACCGCGCTCTGGTCCACCGGAACCACCGGAAAGTAATCCGGGCGGACCCCTCGTGACGGCCCGGCCCCTCGTGGGTCGGGCCATTGCCCACCTCGCAAGGAGTACCAGTGTCACAATCGAATCGAAAGCTGCGCTTCGCGCTGATCGGCGGCGCCGCGCTGCTGGTCGCCGCGTCGATACCCATCGCGACCGTGGCCATGGCCACGAATACCAACACTGCCACCGCCGCGGCCGTGACCGGCGGTAGCGGCGCGAGCCTGCCGTACACCGAGGTTCAGGCGGAGAGCGAGCCGACGAGCGGTTCGATCATCGGCCCGAGCTACGCCCAGGGTCAGTTGGCTGACGAGGCGTCCGGCCGTAAGGCCGTAACCCTGCAGGGCACCGGCAAGTACGTCACCTTCACCACGCCGGTGGCCACGAACTCGATCGATTTCCGGTACAGCATCCCGGACACGTCGGATGGTTCGGTCTATACCGCTCCGTTGTCGCTGTACGTCAACGGGACCAAGCAGACCGATTTCTCGCTGACGAACGCGTATAGCTGGTACTACGGCAGCTACCCGTTCACCAACACCCCGAGCAGCGGTAACCCGCACCACTTCTACGACGAGACCCACCGGTTGTTCTCCACGACGTATCCGGCGGGCACGACCTTCAAG